>JADGEC010000073.1 GCA_016744575.1 Sulfurimonadaceae bacterium
GTTCACTGACTGGAGACTTAATCATTATAAGTTTTATAGATTGTGTAATGGTGTGGAACCTCATGTTAAATAATCTTACTTAAGATGCTATATGTGTTAAGTTTTGTATCATTTACTTAACACGTATGATAATCAAGTTAATTCATTTAACATCAAGTCTATTGTATGTTAATATTTTGTATAAAATTTAACATGAAGATATTCTGATGTCATATGATCCAAATATTCCTTATAATGACTTGCCACTATTGCCTCCCGAAGTGGACCTTGACGACCCTGTACTGCTAAAGAAATCTATCAAAGCGATTCGTTCAATATTTAGGTTGAATGGTGAGACCATGCTTCTTCCAAATCCATTCCTTTTGACCCAGCCATTGATCACGCAGGAAGCATTGCAAAGTAGTGAGATAGAAGATATCCATACAACCGTTGAAGATGTCTTTGAGGCAGAGCTGTTTGGTGATGAACGACCTGGACCACAAAAAGAAGTCCTGCATTATAAAGATGCTTTGATGGAAGGTGCGAAACAGGTCGTTGATGATGAGATACTACCTACGAAGACCATCATCAGGTTACAGAAGATCATTGAACCTAAAAGACCAGGTATTAGAAAAGTCCCTGGAACTGCTATTTCTAATCAGGCTACAGGAGAGAGGGTCTATACACCGCCAGAGGGATATGATAGATTATTGGACCTTCTAGGCAATATGGAAAGATTCATCCACAATGATAATGATGGGTTTGACCCACTTATCAAAGCGGTAGTCGCACATTATCAGTTTGAGGCTATACACCCCTTCAGGGATGGCAATGGACGGACAGGAAGGATACTACTGGTCTTACACCTGATGATGGATAAGATGCTTGATTTGCCGATCCTATTTGTCAGTGAATATATCAATAAGAACAAGAGTGAGTATTATCGAGCACTTAGAGGTGTGACAGAGCGTCAGGAGTGGAAAGAGTATATCATCTATATGCTGGATGCTTTAGAAGTACAGGCAATGGTCACACACGGTCGGATAATCCGTATCAAGGAGATGCTGGATGATATCAAAGAGACTATTCATGAGTTAAAGATGCCAGAACGGTTAGGAGACTTGATCTTCTCATATCCCGTCATCACGATAACCAAAGTCAAAGATGAACTAGGTGTCTCAAGGCAAACTGCATCTGGATATTTAAAACGACTTGAAAAAGCTGGAAAGCTTGAATCAAGCAAGATGAAGAAGGAACTTTTATTTTTTAATAGGAACTTTATCAAATCCTTGAGTCATGGCTAGTCAAAAGAACACTTGTTTTTTTGACTAACATTTTACATAAGCATCTATTGAATGTAGCAAGATTTATAGCCTATTGTGATACTTTTCGTTTAACCATGCTTGTATCTCCAATTCACTCCATACGGTTAATCTTGGAGACAGTTTAATAGGCTTAGGAAGTTTGCCTTCTTTTGCCCATAGCCAGACAGTCGACCTAGCAATTCCTGTGAGCTTCATTACTTCTTTGATTCGAATGAATCTATCTTGTTCCATGTCAACTCTTTTAGAGAACATTATGTGATTTGTGAGCTTTTATAGAGTAGTTATTGTTGTATTTAGGGAAATCAATGGAAGTAGAGTAAAAGATTGACATGATAAATAAAAATATTTTCCAGCAAGGCCTAGATGAGGCTTAGAATTCTTAGTAGTAAACTTAAAGTGTTTAGAAATAGTCTCTTAAAGTACGGTGTTTAGGGGGTTTGTAAGTGGTGGCCTGTCTCGGAATCGAACCAAGGACACAGTGATTTTCAGTCACTTGCTCTACCGACTGAGCTAACAGGCCTTTGTTAAGAGGCCGAAATTATAACCATCGATTACTGAAGATCAGCTTAATTCTTTAACGAGTGCTTTAAAGCGGTCTCCACGCTCGGCATAGGAGCTAAACTGGTCAAGACTGGCGGCAGCTGGAGAGAGTAGGGCGACTGTATCTGCACGATGGTGTATCGCTATTTCGGCAACGGCATCATCGAGAAAAGAACATCGATAAAATGGGAGTTTGAAACGTTTAGCCATCTTGATAAGACGCTCTTCATTGCTGCCAATGGTATAGAGTGTGACCTGGTACGCCTGTAGCGCCTTGAAAAGTGGTTCTAGGTCAACACCCTTGTCATCACCGCCGAGGACCAGATGGACTCTCTTATCATCATAGGCATCCATAGCAGCAAGAGTGGCATCTATATTGGTCGCTTTAGTGTCATTGACCCATAGACGCTCTTGGCTGTCATAAAGCTCTTCCTGACGATGAGGGTCGATCACAAATGCATTTATCTGATCATAGTCTATACGGTCGTATAGTATTTTGTCTATACCCATAGCTATGACAGCGTCGAGCAAAAATCCACCTTTAAACCTTAGCTTCTTGGTATCGATCCCAAAGTAGGCTGCAAGATCATAGGCATTCTCATAACTGATGATATATCCATTGGTATGACGATCTGCAAACGCTTTGGGAAGGATGATGGCTTCACCCTCTTTCATCCATTGGAGAGGTTTGAGTTTTGCATCGACGTACGCATCCATATCACCATGCCAGCTAAGGTGGTCAGGTGAGATCGGTAGCAGTGCATAGATGTCAGGCTTAGCCTGTTCTGTATAGTGCAGGGTAAAGGAACTAGTCTCAAGGATCCAAATTGGGGCAGAACTGTCAAGTTCAGCCAGTGGTGTACCGATGTTCCCTCCTGCGATTGCTCCTTTATCACGGAGTATATGCTCCATCATCTGTGTCGTTGTAGTCTTACCGTTTGTGCCGCTTATCCAGACATTGAAGGGTCGGTTAGATGGTGCGAAGGAAGAGTTGGGTGAGAGAAAAAGGTCATACTCACTTGTCAGGTTCCTGGCACTCTTGATCAATGGGTGTTGTGGCGGCATACCGGGAGATGGCACCTCAAGAGATGAGAACCTAGATTCGAACTCATTAGAAGGTCTAAGACGATTACCGGACTCATCCGTGATGGGCTTAGTGACATTGTCATCATAAAAGGTGGAAGGCCCAAAGGTTTTGGCGATCGCACGGGTCGTCTTTCCATAGCCGAAGAGTGAGAGTCGTTGTCGCATCTAACGTATCTTCAGTGTGATGAGTGCGAGCAGGTTTGATAGCATGGCAATGATCCAGAAACGTACGATGATCTTGTTCTCTGCCCAGTTCTTCATCTCGAAGTGGTGATGGATAGGTGCCATCAGGAAGACTCGTTTTTTTCGTAGCTTATAGCTTCCGACCTGTAAGATGACAGAGACTGTCTCGATGACAAAGATAAGGCCGATAAGTAAGAGCAAGACCTCACTTTTACTGATGACACCCATATAGCCGATGAAAGCTCCGAGTGTCAGGGAGCCACTGTCACCCATAAAGACTTCTGCAGGATGTGAATTAAACCAGAGAAAACCGAGAAGAGAACCGATCAGGGCACTTGCGATGATAGCGACTTCGCCTACAGCAAAATGTGGCATAAGCAGGTAGTTACTCATGACGGCATTTCCAGTGATGTAGACGATCACGCTCAAAGAGGTGAGTGCCGCGATGGATGGTACGGTAGCGAGACCATCAAGACCATCAGTAAGGTTGACAGCGTTGGAGACACCTACAAGGATGAATGTCCAGAACAACAGGGAAATAGGCCCCATATCGACAACGGCTGTCTTGAAGAACGGCAGATAGAGGTCACTGTTGAAATCAGCAAAATAGTAGAGAAATGCAGCTATTACACCTGCACTTAAGAGCTGTAACATGAATTTTGCTCTTGCACTCAGTCCGGCAAGGTTCTCGTTCTTACGCACTTTCGACCAGTCATCCTGAAAGCCGATAAGGGCAAAGAAGGTCAGAGTCATCAGACCGCCGATCACATAGTAGTTGTTGAGTTTTACAGTAAGCAAGGAGGCGATGATGGTCGCCCCGATGAAGACAATACCGCCCATCGTAGGTGTCTTGGCTTTCTCTTTATGGCTGTCCGGTGCCCAGTCATTGATAGGTTGATGACTGTCAGAGCGCTGTGCCCATCGGATGAACTTTGGCATAAGGAACAACGTGAGCAGCAGAGCGATAAAAAAAGAGAACCCTGCACGGACAGAGATATAGTAAAAAAGATGGATATCAAAAAGGTTATAGAGTGCATAAAGCATAGGGGCAGGCCTGGTATCAAGGAGTCTGAGCGACGCCTAATTCGATTTGTTTAGGGAACTTCTAAAGACTCTCACGATCGTGTAGGGTCTTTAGAAGTGCCCTTTATTCAGTTAAAAGCGATATCTTATTATAATTGCCCCCAAAATACGTTTAGATCAAGGAACAATGATTTGAGTAAAAAAACGATCCTGGTTATCACTGATGGTATTGGCTATTCTTCTAAGACCGAATTCAATGCGTTTTATAAAGCGAATAAGCCGACATATGACAGACTCTTCCGTGATGTCCCTCATTCATTGGTAGATACTTCCGGTCTGAGTGTTGGTCTTCCTGAGGGTCAGATGGGTAACTCTGAAGTAGGGCATATGACCATCGGAAGTGGACGTGTCTTATATCAAGACCTAGTGAAGATCTCACTGGCCTTGCAAGAGCATACCCTTGCGGACAATCCTGAACTGGGCAAACTGCTTCGTGGTAGTAAGCGTCTGCATCTCATCGGTCTGATGAGTGATGGCGGAGTGCATTCACACATCGATCATCTGATTGGTCTTGCTGATATAGCTCAAGAAGCAGGTAAAGAGGTCTGGCTTCATCTTATCACTGATGGACGCGATGTCTCACCGACATCAGCCAAACTTTATCTGCAGCAGATCAGTGCACACTTAACGGATAAGATAAAGATCGCGACGATCGGAGGACGTTTCTACTCCATGGACCGCGATAATCGCTGGGACCGAGTGCAACAGGGTTATGAAGCGATCGTCAATGCGTCAGTAAAAAGTGATAACACACCGAGTGATTATATAGAGAACTCTTACGCTAATGGCGTGACTGACGAGTTCCTTGTCCCGACTGCGTTTGAAGGTTATGATGGCTTTAAAAAAGGTGACGCTGTCCTAACATTCAACTTTAGAAGTGACAGGATGCGAGAGATGGCTACGGCGATCGGTGATGAGACCTTTGATCAGTTTGAACGGACGTATGTCCCGATCAACCTGGCCACTATCACTACTTATGACAAAAGTTTTCCTTATCCGGTACTGTTTGAGAAGGAGAGTCCAAAAAACACGCTCGCAGAGGTCATCAGTGCACAAGGACTCCGCCAACTGCATACAGCAGAGACAGAAAAGTATGCACATGTCACCTTCTTTCTTAACGGAGGGATCGATGAACCTTGTCTAAATGAGACCCGAGCGCTGATCCCAAGTCCGGATGTAAGGACTTATGATATGCAGCCGGAGATGAGTGCATCGGCAGTCGGCGACGCCGTACTTAAAGGCATGGATGAAGCGACTGACTTTATCGTCGTCAACTTCGCTAATGGTGATATGGTCGGACATACCGGAAACTTTGACGCGGGAGTCAAGGCAGTCGAGACGGTAGATCATGAACTTGCACGGATCTTAGAGAGTGCCGAACGTAATGATTATTCAGTGGTACTGACATCTGATCACGGTAACTGTGAAGAGATGAGAGATGATAGAGGTGATGTGTTGACCAATCATACAGTCGGTAAGGTGTGGTGTTTCGTGATGGCTGATGGTGTCACAAAGGTCGATGCTGGTGGTCTGAACAACATCGCACCGACAGTCTTGAGTCTGATGGGTATCGAGCGTCCGGCAGAGATGGACCACTCGTTGGTGTGACCTACCGAGTCATAAAAGAGAAGTATTTAAAATAGATAAGGAAGAAGATGAGATTTAGCGGACAGAATGTTTTGGTCACAGGTTCAAGTCGTGGTATAGGTGCAGAGATAGCCAAAGTCCTTGGTGGATATGGTCTGAAGGTATGGGTGAACTATCGTAGTGGTGCAGATGCAGCAGAAGCAGTCAAGGCAGAGATCATCGCTGCAGGTGGAGATGCTGAGACTATTGGTTTCGATGTGAGTGATGAAGCAGCATTTGTCAGCGCAATAAAGACGATCGTAGCGGCAGATGGTGCTTTTTCATACTTAGTCAATAATGCCGGTATCACAAATGACAAACTGGCACTTCGTATGAAGAGAGATGATTTTATGTCTGTCATCAATGCGAATCTGACTTCGGCGTTCATCGGTTGTCGTGAGTCGATGAAGACCATGCGTAAGAAGAAGTTTGGTGCCATAGTCAACATCGCTTCGATCGTCGGTGAGACAGGTAATGCCGGACAGACAAACTACGCAGCGTCAAAAGGTGGCCTGATCGCGATGACAAAGAGCTTCGCTCAAGAATCAGCGACCAGTGGAATACGTTATAACACCGTCACCCCTGGCTTTATCGCTACAGACATGACTGATGAACTTAGTGATGATATCAAGAGTACTTTCACATCGAAGATACCTATGGGACGTTTTGGAAATCCTGCAGAAGTCGCAGAAGCTACAGCATTCCTACTTAGCGACCATGCCAGTTACATCACCGGCGAGACCCTAAAAGTAAATGGTGGTATGTATATGTGAGTTCGCCGTTAGAAACGACAACTGCTTGTCGTTTCGGCGAACGAAACCGTAGGTGATGTGCGAAGCACCACCGAAGGCTTAACATAAAATAATTCATCCATCAAGTCCATCGATGCAATTTTACTCCTTACAGATGTGAGGTCACTCACCTCTATTTGACAGGAGGTATCGTTTCGGCGAACGAAACCATAGGTGATGATATCTCACCACAAGAGTCCTGGGAGTGAGTAAAGTAAGATCAATGGTCTACTTTCACCACCGAAGGCTTAACATCAATAGCTCACCCATCAAGTCGATTTGATACTATCTTACTCCTTACAGATATGAAGTGCCTCACGTCAACTTAACAGAAGCGGTCAGAAACGATGATCACATGAAGTAATATAGCTTTGTTTACACTCTTTTACTCTAACGGTATATGAGTACACCTATCTGAACTTATACATGAACTGGATCTATGGATGACGATCGCATATACTGAGTTAAAAAGTAGCCGTTTTCTGAGAGTCTACATCCATATCACGTACCGCTGTAGACATAATCTTATAGGGATATGGTCAAAAATCAAATAACAAATATTGACAGAACGTCATGTATAATGATTACTAATATGTGATATAGTTGACGTTCTTGATGAATATCAATTATTTAAGCTAGTTGTGATATAATTTTTCGATTTTATTCTTAAAAACAGGAGCTATAATGGCACTTATTGATGACATTACAGAAGTAGTAGTTGAGCAGTTGAGCGTTAATGCAGATGAAGTTAAAGAAGAGGCAAAGTTCGTAGAGGACCTTGGAGCAGACAGCTTGGATGTCGTTGAATTGGTAATGGCTCTTGAAGAGAAATTTGACATCGAGATCCCTGATGATGAAGCAGAGAAGATCCAGACAGTCAAAGACGTAGTAAGTTATATCGAAAACAACAAGTAAACATTTAGGGGCATTGCCCCGATGATGTCTTTATCAGTCCACTTTGGACACTCAGAGTAGACAAGTAAAAACATTGCGAATCAGGGAGTATATGTGAGAAGAGTAGTTATTACTGGAATTGGCATGATCAATGCCGTTGGCAATGATAAAGAGAGTTCGTTCAAGGCTATTTGTGACGGTGTCTGTGGGATCGATGAGATCACACTTTTTGATACAGAAGGTCAAAGTGTCAAGATCGCCGGAGAGGTCAAGGATTTTGATCCTACGACGGTCATGGCACCCAAAGAGGTGAAGAAAGCGGACCGTTTTATTCAGCTTGGTCTTAAAGCAGCACAAGAAGCGGTTCAGGATGCAGATCTTCCGGAAGATCTAAACAAAGAACGTTTTGGTATCAGTGCAGCATCTGGAATCGGTGGTCTTCCGACTATTGAAAAGAACTCGATCATATTGAACACACGTGGTGCACGTCGTATCTCACCATTTTTTATCCCCTCAGCACTAGTGAACATGCTTGGAGGATTCGTCTCTATCGCACACGGTCTAAAAGGTCCGAACCTCTCATCTGTCACAGCTTGTGCAGCCGGGACGCACGGTATCGCTGAAGCGGTAAAGACTATCATGCTAAATGGTGCAGACCAGATGCTGGCAGTCTCAGCCGAGTCAGCTATTAGTGGTGTAGGCGTTGGTGGTTTTGCATCGATGAAAGCACTCTCTACACGTAATGATGACCCAAAACATGCTTCACGCCCTTTTGATACGGGCCGAGATGGTTTTGTCATGGGTGAAGGTGCTGCAGCTTTAGTACTTGAAGAGTATGAGAGTGCGAAGGCACGTGGAGCAAACATCTATGCAGAAGTCATCGGTTTCGGTGAGAGCGGTGATGCGAACCATATTACGACACCAAGTATGGATGGACCGCTTCGTGCCATGAAAGCGGCGTATGAGATGGCTGGTCGTCCTAAGATAGACTACGTCAACGCACATGGTACAAGTACGCCTATCAACGATAAAAACGAGACAGCGGCTGTCAAAGAGCTGTTTGGCGGTAAAGAGAACTGTCCTCCAATGAGTTCTATCAAAGGTCAGATCGGACACTGTCTTGGTGCTGCTGGCGGTATTGAAGCAGTCACTGCAGTACTGGCTATACGTGATAGCATCATCCCTCCTAGTATCAACCACGAGACACCAGACCCTGTCTGTGATCTTGATGTTGTACCAAATAAGGCACGTAGTGCTGAGTTGACGACTATTATGAGTAACTCCTTTGGCTTTGGTGGTACCAATGGTGTGCTCATCTTTAGAAAAGTATGATCGTTTAAGGAACACAGATGGCAATCTATTTAGACTTTGAACAGAAGATCAAGCAGATCCAGGAAGATATCATCTCGGCAGAAGTCCGTCATGATGAGCACGCCGTAGAGATACTGCAAAAAGATCTGGAGAAAGAGGTCACTAAGACCTATAAGAACCTCTCCCCGTTTCAAGAGCTCCAATTGGCCCGTCATCTTGACCGTCCTTATGCCCTTGATTATATTAATCTTATGATGACCAACAAATATGAGATCCACGGTGATCGACATTTTAGAGATGACGCAGCGATCTTATGTTATCTTGGATATATAGGTGGTGAGCGTGTACTTGTCATCGGTGAGCAAAAAGGCCGAGGTACGAAGAACAAGATAAAACGTAACTTTGGTATGCCACATCCGGAAGGGTATAGAAAAGCGCTACGTGCAGCAAAGATGGCTGAGAAGTTCAATCTTCCGATCTTGATGCTGATAGACACACCGGGCGCCTACCCTGGACTCGGTGCAGAAGAGCGTAATCAGAGTGAAGCGATAGCAAGAAACCTACTTGAGCTTTCGATGATCAACACTCCTACTGTCTCGATAGTCATCGGTGAAGGTGGAAGTGGTGGTGCCTTGGCGATCGGTGTAGCGGATAAGCTGGCAATGATGCGCTACTCTGTCTTTAGTGTCATCTCTCCTGAGGGCTGTGCGGCTATCTTGTGGAATGATCCGAAGAAAGTCGAAGCTGCGACCAAAGCTTTAAAAGTGACCAGTTCAGATCTCAAAGAGTTTGATCTTATCGATGATATCATCGAAGAACCACTGATCGGTGCCCATCGTGATAAAGAGGGAGCCGCTAATGCGCTTAAAGAGTATTTCCTCTCTCAAGTGACATCGCTACGAGCACTTTCTGAGAGTGAGCGTATGGAACAGCGTTACAACCGACTTACGTCTGTTGGCGCTTTTGAAGAGGACGTCTAGACCTCCTCTCCTTACTTGAAGTCAAGATGACTTTACCTCCTATTGAACACTCTTCTCTTCTTTTACTTGTTTCGCTGGATCGAATTTTGGACGCTTTAATCGTTTTGCCTCTTTTGAGAAATTTATCAGATCCTCAGTAGTGACGATGTCGTCTGGAAGATACTGCAATGTATGTTTAAAGAGTTTTGCAGCGGTGATAGCATCTGATAGAGCTCGATGATGGGTCGCTTCGTTATAGAGCTCGAGTTGCTCATTGAGATAAGCGAGACCATAACGGTATGATGAGATCGTACGCTCAGTGAGGTCGATGGTACAGAGTGAACGGTTCATGAGTTCAAGTAGTCCTACGCGCTTCATCATCGCTGAGATAAAAGTATAGTCGAATTTTACATCATGGGCTACAAAGATAGAGGTACCAAGGAACTCATGGAACTCGCGAAGGACATCGGCGAGAGGTGGCGCATCCTGTGTGTCCTTGACGGTGATACCAGTGATCTCGCTGATGTGATACGAGATGTTGTCACACTGTACCAGACTCTCATATCGTCCTATTATATTGTTATTACAGACTTTGACTGCACCTATCTCGATGATCTGATGCTTTTGAGGTTTTGATCCATTGGTCTCGATATCTACGATGCAGAACGTATCACTCTTTAGAGGAGTAAAGGCAGAATCAAACCAGAATCTCTCTTCTTTATATATAAGCTGTAATCCCTGCGCCTTTAGAAGCTCCACCTCCAGATCGAAGGGTTCGTCAAACTGTTTATCAAGTTCCTCAAGGCTAAGTCCCTGTTTAGACAACCTGCTCAGCGCTTTGTGGTCAAATCTCATAGGGCTTTAGCTCGTTCTACAAAATCTTTCACTTTGACCGGGTCTTTTATTCCAGCGGATGCTTCGACACCACTGCTGACATCCACACCGTAAAAACCATATTTCGAAAGTTCTTTTAGATTGTCAGGACTCAATCCACCAGCAAGGATGATCTTGGAGCAGTCGGTCTTCTCAAACCACTCAAGGTTAAGGCGCTTGCCTGAGCCACCGTAAGTCTCACAGAAGGCATCGACAAGTCGATACTCATCACTGTAGTGTCTGACATATTCGAGTGATTGTGCCCGTATGACACGAAGATAGGGAATGTTTAGCTCTTGGAGTAGGGTGTCTGGAGCATCGAAGTGTATCTGTGCCAGTGTCGCACCAGAAAGCCTGCATTGCTGATTGATAGTATGCGCATCTTCATTTACAAAGAGTGCGACCTTCTCGACAAAAGGGGGGAGCTTCTTGATGATAGTCGCTGCATCTTCGGGAGAGATATAACGTTTGGAAGCTTTATAAAAGACAAAGCCAAGAGCATCTGCTCCGGCTGTTATGGCCTGCATCGCATCTTTATGATTGGTAATACCGCAGATCTTTACTCGCATGCATCTCTCTTTGTACTATGATCGCATAAAGATGAAAGCATTGTCAGACTTTCAGACTCTCTATAGCTTTTTCAAAGCTCTTATGTTTGAAGACATAACTACCTGCGACACAGACGTCGACCCCTGCATCTCTCAGCATCTCTATATTGTTGTCTGTGACACCACCATCGATCTCGATGAGGCACGCTGGGTTGATCTTGTCACGAAGCTCTTTCAGACGTTTGATCTTCTCTACGACGGTAGGGATGAACTTTTGACCACCAAAGCCTGGATTGACACTCATCACAAGGACCATATCGAGGTCACTCAATAGATACTCGACAGCCTCTGCCGGTGTATGAGGATTAAGCACGACCCCGGCCTTGATACCCAGTGAACGGATATACTGCACAAGTCGATGTGGGTTCTTCTCCTCTTCGAGATGAAACGTGATATAACCCGGCTTTAAAGGAGCATAGAGGTCTACAAAAAAGGTGTTGTTCTCGACCATAAGGTGGATGTCCAGTGGTTTGGTGGCTGCTTTGGCGATGGCAGAGACGACGACGGGTCCGATGGTCATATTCGGAACGAAGTGACCGTCCATCACATCTACATGGACTAGGTCACAACCTGCTTCACATATTGCTTTGACATCACGTGCAAGGTTGCCAAAATCTGCAGAGAGTACACTTGGAGCTACTATCATAAAAGGCCTTGATGATTTTTATCGTATTCTAGCGAAAAAGAGATGAGATCGGCATGGCTTCTCTGCTCATCTACCTATGCTAAGTAATAATGTCAAGGGAACTCTTTTTGCACTCAACGCGTGAGAAAGAAGGTGAAGCTGTCATCGTCAAAAGCCAGGTCGACTTGTACGCCTCGCTTCTGTGCTATGACTTCCAGTAGATCGGGAATATGCTGATAGGTCCGTGGCAAGGTGATGTCGACAGAGACTTTCTTCTCCGAAAGCAGTGATTTGACACGACCTCCGATGATATTGACAAACTCAGCAAGTGAATCGAGTATCAGCTCCATATCATCAGTCACTTCACCGATAAGCAGTTCACAAGACTTTTTCGCGATGGCTTGTGGAAAGACAAGGATGATCATGCCGTCTATATCACCATAGAAGCCGATAGAACTGGCTATCTTCTCCTCTTGCAGTTCAATATCTAATAGTTGTACTTGCACTGCTTTCTTTTGGGCTTTTGCGTTTGTCATCATCTCCATAGTAGTGACAGTGGCTTCGATAAACCGTGGCAGTTCGTTGACGATGACTTTGTTCAACGCACGTTTGCTTTTTCCCATGGCGGCACTACTGGCACCAAGCTCCTTAAGTAGCTCTTTATCTTTCAAGATATCATCCATCTCCCCAAAGAACATGAGCCCGGCATCCTCCAGGTCGTTCTTGAACGTTTCCGGTGTCTTTTCAAATGTCAGTCCGACAAAGCAGATCGTCGCATTGTACTCGGCAGCAGCAGCAGATAGACGAGCAAAGAAGTTTAGGGCATGGATGTTCATCGAGATCACTTTATAGGCATCGAAGATAAAGAGACGGAAGCCTACGTTGAGTGAGTTGTTATGATAGGAGATATTGAAGTTCTCTGCTATCTCGGCATCCAGGAAACCATTTAATGTATAGATGATGGCATTCCCGGTGATCCGGGTGGCGATATTTTGACCGACTAGTCCGAGGTAGGTGTCATTGATGATGGCATAGTAGGCGTCTTTGTTCTGTTTTTTCTCATTAAACTCCTTCTGGCTCTGGGCGATTACAGGGTTATGTCCATGATCAAAGAGTTCTATGGCCATTGCTGACCGTTGGGATGGATCATCATTGTATAGTAGTACATCATGATTCTCGGCTTTATTGGATGAGACGAACAACTCTGCTATCTTTTGGGTCCGAAAAAGTGAGAATGTGATCTTATTACCATAGAACTTCATGATCGCACTGTATTTTTTATGGTCGTAATCACAAAAGCCTACCGCTATCTTCATCTTTGAGTGGAGATTATCAAGTGCCTTGACAAAGATATCCAGACCGTTTCTATTGAAAAAGATCACTTTTTTCAGTGAGATAAGCAGTAAGTCGATATTTAGCTTTTCTGTAGCATGCAGATCCTCAAGTGTCAGGAAAGAGGGGGCATTGATACCATCGATGAAACCTTGAGGGGTAAGTACGCCAATACGGTTTTTGACGACTGCTCTCATTGGATGTCCATCAATGTAGTGAACGGCTCATAGATAGCTTCGACATAATCGATGTCGAAGTCAAGGAAATCGTTGAGTCCCGCTTTGACATAGTTTTCTTGAGAGAGCTCGAAAAAGAGTAGGAGGTGCATCCATCTGCCAAGTCTATCGACGGTCTTGTCACTTGAGGGATGAAGTCCTGATGTGGCGTGTAGCAGATCTATGACTATCTGTGGCATCTCCCAGGAATTTGCGATGTCCTCAGAGATGTCAAATAGGTCTTTACCACTAAGGCGTTTTAAGATAGTGTTGTAATCAAGTGCCTTTGTCGAGCGAAGAAGTGCGACCTCTTCTTGTCTACCCTTAAAGAGTGCCTCACAGATGATGATGGATGCAGGCAGAAGGGTGATAGCACTTTCGATATCTTTGTCATTTATGCCCTCATACTGAAGTATGTCGTGCCATTTTCGGCTCAGTTGGGCCTGAAGCTCATGAAAAGAGAGATCAGTAAGCTTGAATAGATGCCATGAGTCGGGACTTAATAGAGACATCATATAGTTATAGAGGACCTGTTGTGCGCCTGAAGTGCCTAAGATCCCAAATATCTGAGGTAGGTTACTGACCTCACCTTTAAATCCATAGATGGGACGATTAACCAAGACCTTGAGATAGCTCCTCAGGGCAGGGTCCTCCTGCGCAGCTTTTGCAGCTTTTGTCAGGTCTCCCTCATTTATGAACGCCAGTGTCTGTTGTAAGACGGCTGGTGTCGGCGGGATCTTATCGATATAGTGCTGTATCTCTTTTTCTGTTACCACGACTGTCTCTGTGTTGTTATTTTGTTAGATTCTACCGTTCTTTCACTAAAAACAGCATTATACTACCCGTGGACATCTAATGCGGTGTCTGTGTAGATAAGTCGAAGCGGACTAGCCTTCTTAAGGTCATCTTTTGTTTTCAGTCGATATAATTCGCCACTAAAAATTTACGCAAGGAGCCCCAAGATGGCAAGAAAATGTGCTATTAGTGGTAAAGGCCCAATGAGCGGAAACAATGTCTCTCATGCAAAGAACAGAACAAGAAGACGTTTTTTGCCTAACCTGAGAACTGTTCGTATTAGCCTAGAAGATGGTACTACGAAAAAGATAAAGATTTCCGCCAAAGAGCTTCGTACACTGAAAAAAAACGCCTAACCAATAAAGTCTTGATTTGAATCTCTTCTATAGAAAGATTCGATTCTTTCTCAGGTGGGAGCGTTCTCCCAAACCTGAATACGAACTTCTCCCCGAACTATACGGACATCTTCAACCCTTTCGACTACCTCTGATCCTAACTGTCTTGACGATGCTTATCGGTACCATCGGTTATATCATCATCGACGATTTTACCATTTTTGATGCTATCTATCAGACCGGTATCACATTCACGACAGTTGGTTTTGGAGAGATAGCACCCATATCTACTGCAGGGCGTATCTTTACCATCACATTGATCATTGCCGGATTCGCTGTCTTCTCCAGTGCTATCGGTATTCTTATAGCTGAACTCAATCGCGGAGACATAGCGAGAATCTTAAAGGAGCGTGCCATGTTGTATCGGATCGCACGACTTAAAAAACACTTTGTGGTCTGTTACCACAACCATTATACTATCGAGGTGACAAAGCAGTTGCGTAAGAACAACATCCCCTTTGTCGTGATCGATCCCCGTGAGGATATGGCAGAGATGGCCGAACGTTATAAGTATCCTTACTATCTCCAGTCTGAGCCACACACAGAGATAACCATGCTCAAAGCACATCTAAGCTCCGCAAATGGTCTTATCACCCTTTCGGATTCGATCGCGGACAATATCGCACTGATAGCATCAGTCCGTCTCTTTGAGAAAGAGCACTTTTTGCCGCGTCCCTATAATGTCATCAGTTCGGCAGAACATATGAGTGATGTTGAAAAGCTTAAAAAACTGGGTGCAGATACGGTGGTCTCACCAACAAAACTGACAGCACAGCGTATCACGGCTATGGCAGCACGCCCAGATATGGAGAACCTGCTTGAGGAGTTCCTCTATAAGAGTGATACACCTCTGGATATGGAGGAGATCTTTGTCCCTAAGTTCAGCTGGATGGTCTTGAAGAAGCTTAAGGAGACACACCTTCGTCAGATAGTCAACGTCTCTGTTGTCGGTGCGACACAAAAAGGCGGAAAGTTCATCGCGATGCCTAAAGGAGATATGCTGGTGACGAGTGAGTCAAAACTGCTTGTAATCGGTACCCAAAAGGCGATAACGATGACGAAAGAGATAGTAAGAAAACGTTCAAAGCCGGAGGAGTTGCGGTATGTATAAGATAGAAGAGATCGAAGGAGCTGTCTGTGCTGCTGATGGCTTTTTTGCTGATGGTATCGCGGCGGGTCTAAAGCCTGATGGTGCTAAAGATATGGCGTTTATCTACTCAGATAAGGTGTGTAAAGTAGCTTCTATCTTTACCACAAACAAGATGACGGCGGCTCCGATACGCCATTTTCGCGCCAAAGGTGATCTTGAGACGAACTTTGTATTGATCAATGCCAAGAATGCCAATGCGATGACGGGGAAGGCCGGTATCACAGATATTGATGAGATCTTGGCTTCAGTGTCTGCACATCTTCCTCAGATCATAGAGCCAGTGATGAGTTCTACTGGTGTTATCGGCTCGCGTCTTCCTAAGGCCAAGTTGATAGCCGGTGCAGAGAAGTTCGATCTGGATGTGAAAGATGCAGTCGCTGCATCAGAAGCGATCATGACGACAGATACCTTTGCCAAGCGGATCGCTATGGAAGTCACTCTTGATGATGGCAGTAGTTTTCGTATGGGAGCGATGGCTAAAGGTGCCGGTATGATCAACCCTGCGATGGCCACGATGCTCTGTTTTATCACGACAGATGCTGAGGTCGATGCAGAGACGATGCAGCTCATCCTTGATGAAGTCACTCCCGAGACGTTCAACGCAGCGAGTGTGGATGGAGATACATCTACGAACGATACTGTTTTGCTTCTTGCCAATGGTAAGAGTGGAGCCTTTCATCATGCTGCGTTTAAAGAAGCATTACACGCCATCATGTTACACCTGGCCAAGCAGATGGTCAAAGATGGAGAGGGTGCGACTAAACTGGTGACTTATAAAGTGAGTGGAGCGATCAATAATCATGAAGCTGAGAAAGCTGCGAAAGCACTCTCAGATTCGTTGTTGGTAAAGACGGCACTTTATGGGGAAGACCCGAACTGGGGCCGTATTGCTTCGACAATAGGGGCTAGTGGTGTTATCTGTGATGAGGAACATCTGACTATCGCGTTTGATGATGTCTCTGTCTATGAGAAAGGTGTCATCCATTTTGACGCTGAGAACGAAGAGAGAGCGGCTACGGTGATGCGAAAAGCAGAGTTTACCATCTACTGTGACCTGGGTCTTCAAGATGGTGAGTTTACTGCCTACGGATG
Organism: Sulfurimonadaceae bacterium; assembly: GCA_016744575.1. Taxonomy (GTDB): domain Bacteria; phylum Campylobacterota; class Campylobacteria; order Campylobacterales; family Sulfurimonadaceae; genus BB26. The sequence continues at coordinate 16,863 of JADGEC010000073.1, forward strand.
CGACCTTGGACATGAGTATGTCAAGATCAATGCGGATTATCGGACATAATAGAGCAGGTACTAGTGATCAGCTCTATCTCTCAATCTAATCTTGGAAGATGCCAGTTGTTCTTATAGGCTATTAGACGTAGAGCGACTGTCAAGACTGCAAGACTCAAGATAGTAAGGTCGTTCATTATCCCTAAGGCATCGAGCAGGACCAGGGTAAGTGCGACGATCAGTGCGATGGAACCGTAAAAATCCTTCGTCAGTATCGCCGGGACCTGGTTTATCAGGATGTCTCGGGTGATACCTCCCCCGACAGCTGTCAAAAAACTCAAGATTATCACCCCAAAGAAATTTAGCCCAGCTCCAATAGCCAGTAGGGCTCCAGTGATACTAAAGGCGACCAGGCCGACAGTATCACTAAAGACAAACACCCATTTACGTTCTATCTCAGTACGTCGGTAGAGACGAAAAGACAGGGCAACGCTGATGGTGATGAGTACGGTGACAGCGGGGTAGTACTCATTAAAGGCAAAAGGGGTCCGCCCGAGGATCATATCGCGAATGATCCCGCCGCCAAGGGCAGTGAGTGAGGCGACGATAGTCAGACCAAGAAGGTCGAGTCTATGCCGGACACCGGTCAAAAAACCGCTGATGGCAAAAGCGATGATCCCGAGGATATCAGCAATAAAGAAAAGATCCATCTGTACCTCTTGTTAGATCGATTGAGCGTGAAGAATGGTCTTGACTACTTTCGGCATATCGCGCACCATACTCTTAGTTCTTAGTTCTTAGTTCTTAGTTCTTAGTTCTTAGTTCTTAGTTCTTAGTTCTTAGTTCTTAGTTCTTAGTTCTTAGTTCTTAGTTCTTAGTTCAGTCTATAATCTTCTTTAAAACTCACATATCGTTTCGCTGAGGCATAGAGTTCGGCTACCTCGTCATCGTTAAGTTCACGGATCACTTTGGCTGGTGAGCCAACGATCAAAGATCTTGGAGGGAACTTTTTGTTTTTTGTCACTAACGCTCCGGCGCCTACGATGGACTCTTTTCCGATGACAGCGCCATCAAGGATAGTCGCACTCATCCCGATCAGGCAGGCGTCTTCGATCTTACAGCCATGAAGCATGACCCGGTGGCCGATGGTGACATCACTGCCGATGATGGTAGGGTCGCCATCGCTCATATCATCTTTTTTATAGTGTGTCACATGGATCATACTCAGGTCTTGTATATTGGTACGATCACCGATGGTGATGTAGTGGACATCGGCGCGGACTACACAACCAAACCAGATAGAGCAATCTTTGCCGATCGTCAGGTTGCCGATGACATCTGCGGAGTTTGCTATCCAGGTCTTGTCACCGATTGTTGGTGACCA
>JADGEC010000001.1 GCA_016744575.1 Sulfurimonadaceae bacterium
CATCATCAGCATCGACATCTACTCTAGAGATCTCATTATAGATACGGAACATCTCTAAGGCTAAAGAAGGGTAAAGCATTCCGTCATAACGCATGACCAGAGGGACTCTACGGATCATCCCTCCCTCATCAGGAAGATTATTAAAAAAACCGCTACTGTAAAGGTTCTGCTGAAGTACATCAAGGTTTAAGACGACACCATCGGGTCTGATGATACTTGGGTTCGCATCAAAACCCTTCTCTATAAACGTTGCCGGGATCATTGGTCCCTCTACTCCAACGCTCCCATCATCTCTAAAAGTAAAGATATACCCTCCGACAGTCGGCGTAGTCGCCAGACTCTGCGCAAGGATGAGATCATAGTTCTCAAGGGTAGCCATATTTCCTTTTATCTTGGAAGCTATTTTGTGTGGTGAAGTCTGATCTGCTTCGGCAAAGACGATATCTAACCCGATGATACCAGCTTGTGCATCACTTAGACTATTTAAGAGATCTGCTACGATAGTACGGGGCCATGGCCACTGACCAAACTGTTTCAAAGCCATCTCATCGATATCGACGATGACTACCTGTTCGCTTTTAGGAAGTTCACCACGAACGATGAATAGGAAATCGCGAAGATTGTTGTTCAGAGAGTAAAATGCCATAGGTACAAAAAAATATACCCATGTCAGTAAGAGCCCAAGGAGTAGTGCAGCAAGACTCTTTATCCAGATCTTTGTCATTATGATGCCGGTCTGGATGACCTATCTATCATGAAAACCGACCGTCGGTACTCTGATGTAAGTAGCAGTCTCTATGTCGATGATATCACCGATTTCCTCTTGCTGTGTGACATCAGCTATCTGTGCATCATAGATCTGATCATCTTGCATCACCTGCTTGACGGCACTGCTTTCCCTCTCTTTATCTTTCTCATCTGAAGGAGTACTCTCTAATACTCTTATCTCGTTCTTCTCTTTAGTATGCTCAAATACCATACCTGCATCGACAAGGTAAAACGTCTCATCGAGAAAGACTTTGATCTTCCCCTTATGACATGTAATAGTCTCGCTCAGCTCTTTTACATCCGCACTGAAATCCGTACCGCGGACACCGATGGTCGATGAAGCGGTCTTGACAGTGTAACGCTCCGGAGCCAACTTCGCGATCTTTCCGGTGACAACACGGAAAAAGCCACGATCCATATGCATCTTGACCTCACTACTCTTCTCATCACCAAAATGAAAAGCATCAAAAGTAAAAATAGATCTCGGTCCTATCGTGACCACAGTGTCATCTTGTAAGAGCACCTGTACACTTGAGTCCTCTAAAGAAGTGATCTCATCTGCAGCCTCTATCACCATCCCATTGGTGACATCGAGTGTCGCACCACTGCGTTTTAGTGTAGCGTTTCCTGTGATGACCCCGACATTCCCAATACCGGACCAAGCCAAGGCTGTGATAGTCAATAAAAGCAACAATATCCGCATCATCGCTCCTTAGTAATTATATTGAAGACCAAGCATGAAGATGTTCTTATCATACTCTGCCAACTCGTAATTTGAGTCATTTCTTACATAGCGATAGAGAAGAGACCCTTCCAGACTATCGAGGAACATACGACTTATCTTAAACTCCGCCTGATGATAATCATCACTACGCTCATCTGAACCGGCATCGACGGCATCATCATACTCCGCACTACGATACCGATAATCAAATCTCGTTATAAACCAGTCCTGTACATGATAGTTGACACCGAAAGATGCTGTCATAGTATCTTTATCGGTGAACAAAAGGCTGTCACTAAACTCTGCCGAATAATTATCAAAGTTGAGTTTGAAGTAAGCAAAGTCTCTTGCGAAGAGCCAGTATAGACCCAGCCCCCCGCCGACAACGGTGTCATTACGTCTCTCATCAATATCTTCGATATAACTACGCTGAGTATAACGGGCATTAGCATTTAAGATAAATGCCGGTGAGAGTGCGAAGTTGACCCTCGGATCAATACTGACACTTTGTAGAAGATCACGGTCAAGGAAGTGCACTCTACCATAACTCACTGGCAAATAGATATCATAATTCTCTCTCTTATAGCCCATACCTGCACCTACCGAGAATGCAAATAGATTATAAAGATCCGCATCAAGATTGTTCTGATAGAAAAGATTACCGTCACCACGTGCGTACCAGCCGCCCTCTTCGCTCAGGTCATGCGTATAACTCACTGCTCCTTTGAGCTGTACGAACATCGTACTTATCTCATCTTCACTGGTAGGAAGGTCCAGATCGCCGGGACTTACATTTATATTAGAGTCGTAACCGATGCCTATTTCGGCAGATGCCCTCACCTTTTGGAGATCTTCTTCACCACGAATACTCTCCAGTGAGGTACGCTGTGATGGAGTCAACTGATAGTTCTCTGTACTCTTTGACATCTCATCCGCCAACTCATCACGTTCAAGCGCAGAGTAGAGCATCGCAAGATGGACCCGTACGTCTGTATTATCAGGATCGATCATCAACACCCGTTCATACGCACTCATCGCCATCTCATCAAGACTCACGACTTTAGCTTTCTCAGCTGGACTTAGTGGCACATAGGGTCTTGTCTTAAGCACGTTACTCATCGCTTCAGCGCTCTGCGCCCATAGCAGATGCAGTTTTGCATCCCCATAAAGGTCGGTACTACCTTTTGCCTCAATGATGACTTCTTTATATTTTTTCTCATCATACATCGTCTGAAGATCTGCTACACCAGCAAGCAGTGCCATCTGCAACATAAGTAGTAATACGATCGTCTTTTTCATCGTCATCCCTCTATTAAAGTCCATGAAGTGATAGTACTCCATTGTTGTAATCATTACCTATACGGTCTTTAAGACCTGCACGCTTACCTATGAACAGGACATCACCAGCCTGCAAAGTAGTATCAGAGATCACTGTGACGACCTTACCATTCGCCTGCACATTGACGATGTTCCCTCGACTGATATCAAACTTGTCTATGGTCACAGTCGCTGGGTCGACATACTCAGAAAAGGTGATCTTGACGACTCCAGTATCGAGTATACGTTCGACTGCACTGTTTGGTACGATCGGAAAGACTTTATCCTGGATGGCATTAAAGAGACTAAGCTGTCCCTCTTTTTCCAAGAGTGCCAAAAATCCCTCATCACCACTTCCAAAAGCATTGGCAGCTATTGCACTACCGGCCACCGTGATCCGTGTCACATCATCTTCATCAAACAGTGCTCTTACCAAGACCCCACTATCAGGGCTACTTAGATAGCTGTAGGACTTCCCTACTACTGTATCTGTGAACGTAGTAAGATCGGCACCTTTGATAAAAGTCTGAAGAGGTCCAGAAGAGAGATCGCCAGAAAGACTCATATTGTAGCTTTTGGCTGAGGATGTCAACACATAGACCCGATCATCACCAGCTGCATCTTTGTCACCGTAAGTGATAGTGTTCAAGCCACCCGCGATCGTCACATCAGTCTCAAGCTTACTTGCTTCATCATAGATCATCACCCCTTCATCACCTGTAAGCAGATAGACACGGTATGGAGTCCTATCTGATAATGCCGTGACATCACTCAGAGTCCCTTTTGTAGGTCTGATCGTCTTTTTATGCTTTACCTTACCAGCTTCCACTTCATAGACATAAAAGCCATCAAGGGCACTGGCCGCATAGATATAAGCTACTCCAGAGTCAGAGGTCGCTGAGCTGACACCGTTTACCTGCCGGAGTGTCTTGAAGTGATCTACTAGGTGCATCGTCGGAGCTTCGATGACATACATACCATCAGCCTCTGTTCCAGCGATGATATATTGCAGGTCTACTTTGACATCAAGGGCTATGACCTTTGATGCTGTCTCATAGTCACCGGCAAAACTCAAAGCAGGATATCCCTCGACGACATTCACCCGGTAAAGTCTGATACCGGTATCTATACCTACTACGATGTACTGCTCTCCGGAAGCTACTGTATATGTAGTCATAGCGTGTGCCCCAACGCCAAGGTCAAGCACAGGGTCCATGAGATTTGCATAACCTGTGTTCACCTCTATGCTCTCAGCATTTACATCAAAACTCCAGCTTTTGATGCCTTCATAGGCGTTACCGGAACGGTCTGTGACATTGCCTTCTAGTGTCACTGTATAGTCCTCATCTGGAGTGAGTTCGTTCTCTGAGATAAAACTCAACTGCGTACTCTCCATCTGTGAGGAGCCATTGAGCTTGCTATTTGAAGCATCTCTCAAGACCAAGACTCCCTCCCCAGCTATCACCTCATCAAACTCCATCGCAATATGTGTACCTTTATCTGCACTCCCATCTTTGAAAGGAAATAGCGACAAGAGTGTAGGCGGGGTCACATCAGGGTCGCTATCGGTAGTGAAGACAAGTATAAAGTCACTTTTTAGAGTACGGCCAGCCGTATCCAGGACAGCTGTCGTCACATTGACCTTATATTGTGAACTCGGTAAAAAAAACTCGTTCGGGACTATCTCTATGACCTCATCGATGACAGTAAGCTTTGCAGGTACAAGAGTGTTCTCTACATCACTGATAAAGATCGAGGCCTCATCGACTGTTGCCGCATCGATCACAGACGAGAAAGTAAGTGATAGATATTGTCCTATGGGAATAAGGTCATTTGAGGAGTTAAAAGAGACTGATAAGTACTCGGAAGATTCGTCCCCGACTAGGGTGCCATCACTGGAGTTTCCTGCACCTCCGCCACCACAAGCGGTGAACATCAGCACAAGTGCCAGTAACAATGTTGATAATACTTTCATAACGACCTCTATTAGCTTATACTAAAAAATATTCCGACATACAAAGACCCAAAAGGCATATAAATATATTGGTATTTAGTATTTTTATCCTATTGTATGGGAAAAACTATAAAACATCACTGAGGTGTTAGATAGTGTGTGATTGCGTCTTCTAATAACTGCTAATAGGCGTCTAGCGCCCTTCAAAACCTACGGTTGGATCTTCAAGATGTTCTACATTGGTACTCAGGACTTCCTGCTGTGTCACATCGGCCAGTTCATCGGCTGATATCTGCGTGCTGTCATCACTCTCTTGATCAAGACTCTGAGCTCTTCTCTTTTTAGTACTACCCTTACTTTTACCCTTGCTCTGGAGCTTACCATGGTCAAATCGCTTCAGGACTGCTTTTCCACCGGCAACATCAAGCATCATCCCGGCATCGACTGCGATATCAGTCATCCCGATGGAGACATCGATACCCCCTTTATAACAGGTGATGACCTCTTTTTGCTCAGCGACCAATGCACTGAAATCCGTTCCACGGATACCGATCGTCGCGGAAGAGGTCTTGACCTTGAAACGTTCGGGTGCGATCTTTCCGATCTTTCCGGTGACTGAACGGAAGAAACCTCTATCGATACGCATCTTCACAACACTGTTCTCTTTTCCACCATAGTTATAAGCGTCAAAGACGAATGTAGAGTTCGGCCCGATCGTCACGACAGTGTCATCTTTTAAGATGATCTGCAGACGAGACTTGCTTTCAGTCGTGATCTTATCTGAGACCTCCAGAGCCATCCCGTTCGTGATATCTAGCGTGGCACTGCTTCGTGTCACAGTAGCACTCCCTTTCAATACACCGACATTGCCTATGCTTGAGTATGCCAAAGCACCCAATGTCAATAAGAGTAATAGTATTCTCATCTTTATTCCTTAGTCATTTTATGTCGTTCTTTTAGAGCATCAGGGCCCACTCTCTTGATCGTCATCACGGATTCCTTCACTTAATCTGTATAGTCAGAAAATCGATAGGTATCTGCAACCCCATTATTGTGACTGATCCCGTCTACATCTTTGATGCTTCCAGAGACGATCACACTATAGAAAGTGGATGTAGGTATAGCAAGCTGTACTGTGAATGTCACAATATTTCCAGACACATCAAAGTTTGTCATCTCTTGATTCTGAAGAGGGATCGAACCCAATTTGACTTCAAAATCACTTGATCCTACAGTCAACGGGTCTAAGGCTGAAGAGAACTCCAGTATGACATTGTTTGGACTTGAACTGTAATTATCTCTTTGGGCAGATACTACGGAAAATGTATTTGCAGAAAAATCCCAACTGGTCGTCGAATCATCGTAAGCATTACCGGCAAGATCATGCACTGTACCGATCAGTGTCACAGTATAGTTACCACCCTTAGTCAGATTGTCATCGGGAGCAAAAGACAAGGTACTGCCACTGACTATCGGTGTACCCAGGATCACGGTATCTGTATCACTGTCTTTAAGTCCCAGCGTGACACCATCATCAGCTATCGTCTCATCAAAAGCCATAATGATCTCTGTCGATATAGATGCTATTGAACCATCGGCTGGTGTGACTGACTGAAATATAGGTGCATTAGTGTCACTAAAAGGTAAGATAGAGAAATCCCAGCTTGTCGTCGTCGCATTGTGTTCGTTGCCTGCCAGATCGGTCACACTCCCCAATAAGCTCATCCTATAATTGCCATCATAAAGCAGATCACTCCCAGGAACAAACACTAAAGTATTGCCCGTTACTGTCGTAGTCCCAGGAACAGCTGTATCGGTATCACTATTTTTTAGTTCCAGTAGACCTGCTGTATTGGCGGCTATCGCCTCGTCAAACTCGATGATGACATTTGTATCTTTAGCTGCTGATGTCCCTTCAGCTGGTGTCACTGATGACAGTAAAGGAGATATGCTATCGACAAAAGGAGCGATGGTAAAGTCCCAACTGCTCGTACCATTGTATTCATTATCAGCTAGATCCATCACGGTCCCCAGTAAAGTCGCTGTATACTCGACTTCATAAGTAAGCTCAGCATCTGGAAGAAAATACAAGCCTTGATCATGAACAGATGTGTTCCCATCTATGGTCGTTCCTGAGACTTTCTCTTTTAGCTCTATCGTGGCCCCATTGTCAGCTATCACCTCATCAAAGGTCATTATGACTGGTGTTGCTTTATCTGCTGATGAACCACTGGCTGGAGTCAATGAGACCTGTAGCGGGGCTGTGACATCTGGACCAGTAGAAGTCGTAAATGTGAAGGTAAAGTCATCTTGTAAAGAGCGGCCGATCTCATCCGAGACTGATGATTTCACGACAGGGGTATACTGACTGCTCTCTAAAAAGTAGTCTGTCGGTATCACACTGACACGATCACCTGAGATGATGAGAGCAGCAGGGATGTGCCTACTGCTGGCATCTTCAATATAGACAGATGCGTCATCTACGGTCGTCCTGTCAATAGCAGCTGTAAAGGTGATCGTCACGATCTTCTCTATACCTATAGGTATGTTCGACGCAGCTGGAGCATAGGCGATACTTAAGAACTGTGTCGAGTCTGACGTCTCCTTCTCACTGCTACTGCCCCCACCGCAGGCAGTGAAGAACAGGAGAAATGGTAATAAGAAAAAAGCTACTATCTTCATGGGTATCCTTGTATAGAGTCGAGTTAGAGGTGATCTAAATAGACTTTCGTATGACGACACACTCTTCGAAAAATGTGCTTTGTACCTATATCGACTCTTGGTATTTTTTGTTAAATAGACACTATCTATCTCAAACATCGTCTACCTAAATGTATGCATGACTGCGACGTTATAGTTATGATAGTTTCCGGCAAGGTCTTGTATGCCGCCGAAAATAGTGATGACCTCATCACCGCTAAGTGGGGTGTCTGCTGTGAACTTGACTTCATAATCCTTTATCTCTAATCCGCTAAAGCTTATAGCCCCTCCATTGATCTGGAAATCACTTGCATCGATCGTCGATGGGTCTAATACATCTTGACCTGAGGGAAGATCAGCTATCTCCCAGAACTTGACAGTGACCTTGTCGTCTTTCATCTTCACATCCCACACAGAAAGGACACCAGCTATACTATAATCACGTGGAAATCCACTATTATGGACGTTGCCAGACTTATCTTGAACAGTGCCGGAGACAGTGATCGTCTCAGTGCCGACTAGCGTTGTGACCGCTTTGAGTTCCACCTGCCAATCCCCATCTTTGAACTTGAAGTCAGTAAAAGCAATAGCTCCTCCATTGAGAAGGAAATCAGCCTCACTGACGATCTGATTATCCAATTTCTCATAAAACTCGATCGTGATCTTATTATCACTCTTATATTTGATATTGGTCACTGTTAGACCAGTCCCTACGACCGGATCTGTCGCAAAATCCCAACTTGTCACACCCGTGTAGCTATTTCCTGCAAGGTCTAAAACAGTTCCTTGCAGCGTGACCGTATAGTCCTCACCCGGTATCAAGTCACTGTCAGGGACAAAGGTCAATGTATTGTTAGTGATCGTCGAGCTTCCCACGACTAGATCACTCCCACTGTCTCTGACTTCCAGTGATGCTGCGTTATTGGCGAGCTCTTCATCAAATGATATGATGACATCGGTCGCCCTATCAGCCGATGTCCCATCAGCCGGTGTGAGTGATACCATTGAAGGGGCAGTACTATCTACAAGCGGATTAACTGAGAAGTCCCAGCTGGTCACGCCAACATAAGTATTGGGGACGGCGTCTTGCACACTTCCTAGCAACGTGACGGTGTAATCCTCACCCGGTATCAGATCATTGTTCGGGGCGAAAGTCAATATATTGTTAGTGATGGTCGAAGTCCCTACGACTAGATCGGTCGCGCTATCTCTTACTTCAAGGCTTGCCCCATTGTCAGCGATCACCTCATCAAAGGCCATGATGATATCCGTCGCTTTGTCTGCAGAGGTCCCATCAGCTGGTGTGACTGAGAGCAGCGTAGGCGCCGTAGTGTCTGCAAGCGGATTGACGGAGAAGTCCCAGCTTGTCACACCCGCATAGCTATTGCCTGCAAGGTCTTGGACACTGTCTTGCAGCGTGACCGTGTAATCCTCTTCCGGTATCAGCTCACTGTCGGGGACAAAACTAACGATGTTGTTCTCGATCGTCGATGTCCCAGCAATGACGGTATTGGTACCCCTGAAACTGACTTCAAGCACTGCTGTATTATTCGCGATCACCTCATCAAAGGCCATGATGATAGTCGTCGCTTTGTCTGCAGATGTCCCATCGGCTGGTGTAAGTGAAAGCAGTGAAGGCGCTAAAGTGTCTGGAGCCGAATCTATCGAAAACGTCCAGTCTGTGACATTACCGTTGTAGACATTACCTGCCACATCCGTTACTGAGCCCAGTAACCTTGCAGTGTAATTACCATCATATGAAAGAGCCTCAACAGGAGCAAAACTTATCTCATGGTCACCTACTGTCGTCACACCCACGACCGTCTGATTCGCATCACTGTCTATTAATTCGAACAGACCTGTTTCATCAGCGATGATCGTCTCGTCAAATGTCATGATGATGTGGCTACTAGGAGCGACCGATGTCCCAGGTGTTGGAGTATATGCTACCAATGATGGTGGCGAGATGTCTGGACCTGTCGATGTCGTAAAGGAAAAAGTAAAGTCATCTTTCAACTTCAGGCCATCAATATCCGAGACCGTAGAGGTGACGACGAGGGCATAACGACTAAACTCTGAAAAATAATCAGTCGGTATGATACTTATCTTGTTTCCTATGACTGTTATCGAAGCTGGGACTTGTGTACTGTTATCGTCTTCGATGTAGACAGACGTAGCATCGACAGTACTACTATCGATCACTCCGGAAAAAGTGACTGTCACGATCTTCTCTGTGGAGATCGCCTGATCAGTCGCGGCAGGGGCAAAAGAGACAGTCAAGAACTGTGCTGAATTCGTAGGACTTTTTTCACTACCACCTCCACCACATGCCGTAAAAAACAGTGTAAAAAGTAGTAAAAAATATGTTGATATCTTCATAAGCATCCTTTAACGACATAATCATAAGTTTTTATTGTACACTATATATAATTATATTTAACTTATTTAATCAATATGCATGACGATACAATAGAGAATTGTTGCGATATACATCTATATCGTCATAAAAGGCATGCATGTGAAATAATGAGTGTTTCGAATGGTAGTCAATTGAAGAGAGACATACGACCTATCATAAGATAGGACGTCTACTTTATAATGGAGAGCTGGTTCAGACGATCCTGATCATCGTAGGTGTAGCGTTTACAAGGTCCATCGTCTCAAGAGCCTGAATAACGTTTTGGATATCACGTTCAAGTGCAATATGGGTAGAGAAGAGCAGGTTAGCATATTTACCATCTGATGGACGTTGCAGCATCGTCTCGATAGAGATGTTATGTTTGCCAAAAAGTTTTGTGATCTGAGCCAGGACACCAGCCTTGTCTACGACTTGAAGACGAAGATAGTATTTTGAGCTGATAGCATCTTTGGCTTTAAGCTTAAGACCATGCTCAAGTGGTCTGTCAAAACCAAGCATCGGAGCACTTTTACCTGAACGAGCTATATCGATGATATTTGCGACAACAGCACTGGCTGTAGCGTCACCACCCGCACCCGGACCATAATAAAGTGTCTCACCGACCATATCACCGATGACACTGACACCGTTCATCACACCATCGATCTTAGCGATCATCTCACTCTTACTGATAAGGCAGGCATGCACACGCAGTTCTACTTCATCACCATCACGCTTGGCAATACCCAACAATTTCACCGCATAACCAAACTCTTTAGCAAAAGCGATATCGTCTTGCGTGATATGCTCTATACCTTCGATCAGGATCTCCTCAGGTTTAGCATCGATGCCGTATGCGATGGAAGCTAAGATGAGCAGTTTATGCGCCGCGTCAAATCCTCCGATGTCAAAGGTCGGGTCAGCTTCTGCGTAACCGAGCTCCTGTGCTTCTTGTAAGATGGCATCAAAAGCCACACCCTCATCCATCATCTTCGTCAACATATAGTTACAGGTACCGTTCATGATACCTTGGATAGACTCGATGTGATTGGCAGAAAGACCATCACGCAGTGCGTTGATGATAGGGATCCCGCCTGCGACACTTGCTTCATACTCAAAAGCGATGTCTTTAGCGATGTCCTGCAGCTCATATCGGTGGTATGCCAGCAGTGCTTTGTTCGCTGTTACTACTGCTTTACCGTTTAGCAGTGCTTTTTTTACGACTGCAAATGGCTCATCGACACCACCCATCAGCTCTACGACAATATCGATCTCTGGATCATTGACGATGGAGTCCGGATTCGTAGAGAGTACTAGAGCGCTATTTTTATGTCTCTCCAGGTTACGGACGACACCACTTTTCACCTCGATCTCTACACCAGCACGCGCCGTGATGACATCTCTGTTATCACGTAAGATCTTGACGACTGAGGAGCCGACTGTACCAACACCTATCACACCTACTTTTATCACTTTGTCTCCTCTTCTTCAAACTGAGACAGAAAGCGTTTTATGTTCTTGGCTGCCTGTCTGATACGCTGCTCGTTCTCTATAAGAGCTATGCGGACATAGCCCTCACCATACTCACCAAAGCCGATACCTGGAGCTACTGCTACCTGTGCTTCGACGAGGAGTCGTTTGGAGAACTCCAGTGAACCTAGATGCATCACCGACTCAGGCAGTTTTGCCCAGACGAACATCGAAGCGCGATTACGGCGTATATTCCAACCCGCACGTTCAAATGCTTCGATGAGAACGTCCTGTCGCTGGTCATATTTGTCTGTGATGTCCTGTACACACTGCTGATCGCCGTTAAGTGCTACTGTCGCAGCCACCTGAATAGGTGTGAACATCCCGTAGTCCAACCAACTTTTGATCTTCTGAAGTGCGCCAATGAGTTTCTGATTCCCGACAAAAAAGCCAACACGCCAACCCGCCATATTATAACTTTTAGAGAGTGTAAACGATTCTACGGCGACATCTTTTGCACCCGGTACCGACATGATGGATGGAGTCTTATAACCATCAAAGGTGATGTCTCCATAAGCAATATCGGAGATGATGTAAAAACGCTCTTTTTTTGCCAATGCGACTAGACGTGTATAGAACTCAGGTGTCACTGTAGCCGTCGAAGGGTTATGCGGGAAGTTCACTACCACATATTTCGGTCGTGGGACTGAGTCTTTAAAGGCAGTGTCCAGGTTTACAAAGAACTGGTCTTCTTCTACATTGTAATCCTCATCGAATGGCAACTTCATCTTCTGGATATTACCACCGGCAAGGACAAAAGCGTAGGAGTGGATAGGATAGGTCGGATCGGGGACTACTGCGACATCTCCTGGATTGGTGATAGCGTATGCTAGGTGTGCATAGCCCTCTTTTGAACCCATTGTCGCAACGGCTTCTGTCTCAGGGTCAAGGTCTACATCGTAGCGTCGTTTATACCAGTCTGTGATCGCGGTACGAAGCTTGATAATACCCTTGGAGTTAGAGTAACCATGCGTCTTGGTCTTCTGTGCAGATTCGACTAGTTTTTCACGAATATGCTCTGGTGTATCACCATCTGGGTTGCCCATACTGAAATCGATGACATCTGCACCGGCTCTACGTTCTGCCATCTTCAGATCATTTACTTCGGCGAAGACATACTTTGGGAGTCTTTTTATGCGGTCAAATTGTATTTCATCAAACATTTTCTATACCTATAGGGATTATTGGCGGCATTCTACCATAGCAGGCCTGATGTTTGATACCTATCTTTTACTTAATATACGCCAAACGAACAAGTCCGTTTGACTACGATATCTCCCTAGGCCATGCTGGGAGCATGGTCTCAGGGAGTAAGGTCACATCAATAGAAACAGCAGATCCTTATGTCAGAAATACTTTGATCGTTTCGTTTGGGCGCTCTGTGCCTGTACGCTTCGGTAGCTCGGCTCAGACCATTGTCATGCAGTGATGATCCCCATAAGTCAAAAGCATCGAAAAAGACTTACCTTACCTCTTTGACTTCAATACGCAGACCATCTTTCATGTTCTTCAGACTATAAAGATCTGATATCCTCACATAAGTAGTATCACGTGGTGGTCGGACATTCATCTGCCAGCTTTTTTTGTCACGTTTATCGACTTTAAGTAGTCGTAGTGAACTGTCATAAAACGCAAGATATGGGTACCAGTTGTTTCCCCGCATACTCCACACTGTCATCCGGCTTACCTTGGAGACATCCAGCCAGTGTGCATAAAGCGACCGTTTATAGATGACTTCATCACCCGCTTCCAGAGGTTTGAGCTTCAGATGTGCCTTAGACATATCGATCGTATACGCCCATGATTGGGCATCTTCACGTACTATATCTGTGATATCACAACCACGTTTGTTTAACTCATCACGCAGGTCTACAGGGTCGGTCGCATGTTTGGTGTTTAGGGTTATCTTCCAGTAAAACGTACTGTTATCAAGTCTGGAGTTACTTGTCACATAACGATAGTATCCCATAGAACGCAGGGTATCACCCATCAGTTTGACAAAGTATGTCGGTGATCCGCTAGTAGTAAAGGTAAGACTTAACTCTTGCGTATGCTCATAGTCGAGTTTCATAAGACCGTTCTCTTTAAGTGTCTGAACGACCTTGACGACATCTAGATGGTCATTGACAAAATAGGCCTCTTCGGGAGTAAAGATGATCTTGATGAACGAACGGTTTTTGGCAAAATCAGACTTGCCAATAAATGAGTCTACTTTCTCATAGAGTACAGGGTCACCCCATAGCAGTGTACTAAACAGTGAGAGAAATAGAAGTCCTTTTACCAATTCTTACCCTCATTTCGTGCTTTATACTCAGCCTTATCGATCTCATATGCCATCCCATCCTCAAATAAGATCCGGATCTTGGTCTGACGTTTGAACTTCAAATGCTCTTCACCGTTCTCGATGTCAAAGTGACCATGACCAAAGACCAGCAACCATGGCTTACTCGCATTAAGATCGACACGGTTCTCCGTTATCCTGACCTTGCGTTTTTTAGTCGTGATATCGATGATCCCCATCCAAAGCTTTGTCTTGGGGACGATGGTAAAATAGGTCGTAGGTGTTGCAGCTTCTTCCAGGACCTCTGGCACCTGACTTACTTCTGGAAGTGCGACGCTTGCTGTACCGGCTGCTTCACTGGCATTGACTTCACTTGTCGCCGGTATGACTTCCTCAGACATCTTGCCAACTGTCTCTTCCGTGCTCTCCGGAACTGACCCCTGTACACCCTCTTGCATAGTAGCTACAGGATTATCATCAGAAGGGAGCAGTTGCTCGTTCTCATCCTCACCTGTCATGACGAAGACGATGATCACCACGACAGCTAAAAGAGCTACGATAAGCCATTTCCAAGACTTGGGATCATCCTCGACTCTACGTTCAGAACGTGGCGTCTCCATATCTGAAGACCTTACTTTTACGGAGATCTTTACTGAAAGGTCTTTTATATCCTCATCATACTTCTCTTTAAGTGCTGTGAGATCGACAGAATATTCACGCTCCATGATAGAGATGAAACCACCCACTTGGACCGGCAGCATCTCGCCATACGTCTCATCGAGGATGGCTTCTATGTTCTGACGTGAGATATGAGTATCTTCATAAATCTTCTGTACACCGATCTCTTTAAGTCTTGCAAGTCCTTCGTTCATCTATTTCATCCTGTCCATTAAAATAGCGCCAGCCGCACTGACATTCAGTGAATCGAAATCATGTGCCATCGTAATAGAGACACCATGATCAAGCTTCGACTGTGTTCGGGCACTCAGTCCTTCTGCCTCATTACCCAGTATCAGAACACGTTTTGTCCCAATAGTGACATCTCGGACATCCATACCATCCATGACAGCCCCGTAAAGTCCAAAGCCGGCTAGCTTGAGATCATTGAGTACATCATGAATATTGTTCTGGATCACAAGTGGCATATCTAACAAAGCGCCGGAACTACTCCGTACGACTGGTTCTATCGAAAGATGTTTCAGACCACATACTACAACAGCCTCCACACCCAGAGCATAGGCACTTCGTACGATGGCCCCTATATTCCCGACATCAGTTATACTGCTAAGTACGACAATGAAATCCTTGCCGACCACTTGTTTTAGAGAAAGCACTTCAAGGCCACTCATCTCTGCGAGAAAACCCTGATGGTTTCCATTCTTACACATAGCCTGTGCTGCATTGGGGGGAATACGTTTGACTTCGAATCCCATCCGCATCAGCCGGGCATACTCTTTTTTTTCCACTTCTTTTGCGAGGTACAGTGTCTGCACCTTCTCTTTATGTCTATCAAGTAGGTAATAGACTGGTTGTTTTCCATAGATAAGCATGGTTCAGATTCTAACGGAATGTAACTTAATATTTGCAGGTCACGCAGCTTCTATCTAATACGCTCAGCGATCATCGTCTACTAATCTCTGATAGCACACTTTTGCATTCTCTCCGGTGATCTTCGAGATCAGTTTGGCAGCAGCTTTCTTTGGCAGGTCCAAAGCAAGGACGTCACGCTCTCCCAAGGTACTTTGGCGCGCTTCACCTGCCTCTATGACAACAGCCCATTCACCACGGATCTCTCCGGCTAGCGTAGACTTGATCTCTTCAGCTGTACCATGTAGGTAACGCTGATATTTTTTTGTCAGCTCTTTGGCAAAGAAAAGCTGACGCTGTGGCACTTCAGCTTCAAGTTCGTCAAGAAGTTTGCCAAGTCGGTGAGGTGATTCATAAAGCACTGTCGTAAAGCCATTGTGTAGCGCTTGCTGTAGTGCACTGCTGCGTTCACTTCCTTTATGGGGAAGAAAACCAAAGAAAAGCATCTGCGTGCGGACAAAACCACTGGCAGCAAAAGCAGTCAGCACTGCATTGGCCCCAGGCAGGACATCATATTTTACGCCATTTTCAATGCAGTAACGTACCAATTCCTGACCGGGGTCACTGATACCGGGCATGCCAGCATCACTCGCATAGACTACATCCAGATCAAAGAAGTCAGTTTTAAGTTCAGCAGTAAAACGGTGTTCGTTGTGGGAGTGTATAGCTATAAAACGTTGCTCTTTTCGCTCTAACGAATAACGTTCTTCTAAAATATTAAGCAGTTTTTTGGTGATTCGGGTGTCTTCGCAGAGTATGATATCTGCTTTGGAAAGAGTCTCCATGGCTCGCAGCGAGATATCGCCGATATTGCCGATTGGAGTGGGGACAAGGGTAAGCATCGTGACCCCTGAATACCCGGATTAGTCCATATTGTAACGTTTTTTGAACTTCTCGATACGGCCAGCAGTATCTACTATCTTCTGAGAACCGGTAAAGAATGGATGACACTCATTACAGATGTCAATACGAAGTGTGTCTTTGGTGCTTTTAGTGACAAATTCGTTGCCACATGCACAGGTCACTGCACAGTCTACTGAAGTCGGGTGGATATCTTTTTTCATAAGTTGCCTTGTGGATACACGTCTTGTGTACGTATATCTATAAATATTTTAGACCTGTATAGGTACAGGTCATTGGAAGCGGAATTTTAGCAGAAATCTTACTTTTTTACAAGGACTACATCTTTACAATACTTTTGCACCATAGAAAAAGACCCCTTTAAGCTCCTCTTCACTGATATAAGCGATCTCATAAGAGATGGAAGTCTTACCATCAAGTGCCGTCTCCAGCTCAAGATGACCCTGTTCGCCTACGCTATAGACACTGATACCTTCATTGTCCGTACTGTAAAAAGAGATGCCCCCATGAGAGTAGTCAAAAAGGTAGACCTCTTCAGGCATTCTATGAGAACCATGCATCTTTGCTCTGATCGGCGGAGTTATTATCGTCCGTTTAGCACCACGATTGTTCAAGACCACTTCAAAACCATCAGCCAGAGTCTTAAGTTCTCCACCTTTATTGACCAGTATCTCCATCAACTCTTTAGAGCTGTTTGCATTGCTTACAAGGACATGACTGGCATCTTTGACACGTATTAGCTCATTACTTATGTCTGCGAGGGTCAGGGACTCTTCATTGAACTCCGCCCTGAACTCATCTAAAACGTCTTTTATCAGATCAATACTTCCACGGATGGAATCAAAACGTGTATTAAGCTGCGAGGAGCTCTCCGAAAGCGATACGATGACACCCTTTGCACCCTGAGCATTAGCGGTCACTTTATCGATGTGCTGATGGATGTTTTTCAAGACCCGGTTGATCGTCTGTGCATTACTAAGAGAGATCTCCGCAAGTTCACGGATCTTCTCTGCGACAACAGCAAAACCTCGTCCATGCTCACCTGCACGAGCCGCCTCTATGGCAGCGTTTAAGGCGATAAGGTTAGTCTCATCAGCGATATCCGTGATGACTTCTATCGTTGAAGATATCTCATCTGAGAAGGCTCTAAGTTCACCGATGGCACCGATCGTATCGTCCATCGCAAGGCCGGCATGCTCACTGTCTTTGAGGTTTCCAGTGATCTCATTCTGGCCAGAGACTATCTGTTTTACCGAAGCATCAGAACTCTCAAGAAGTCTCTCAAGGTTCTCCCCTGCCGCAGCATTAAGGTCTAATACCTGATCGATACTTCTTTGTGACTTCTCTAACGCCTCGTTTTGATCCCCGACGTAGCTACTGGTCTGGTCGATCTTGACATAACCATAACTGGCCTCAAAGGCCATCACCTTACTTTGGTCGACCACATTGCCGATGACCGGTCGAAGCGTATCTACCATCTTACTGAGATGACGGAACAGACGGTCGATCTCATTATTTGTACTACCCGACTCGATAGGTTCGCCTTCTAGAAGGTCTTTTATGACAAAGTTACCGTTCTCTACACGGAAGATCACTTCCAGGACTTTTTTAATGCGGTTGGCGACCTCATGTGTAAAGAGATAATAAGCAAGTACAAGGATAAGTAAGATGTTAGCTGCTGCCGTTATCAAGGTCATCATGATGTTGTCACTCAGAGCCTCTTGATAATCCGTCGCATCGATACGTACGTCTTCAATAGCGACGACCTTATCCGGGACCCAGTTCGGATGGCACATGATACAGCGCTGTTCACTGATGATCGGACGTGCGAGCATAAAGAACTCTGTCCCATCATCGACGACAAAACGTTCGTGCTCTTTTTGGTCACGGTTCTCTATAAAATACCGGATCGTCTCGCTCTCATACTGTGTAGACTTGTTTTTGGATGTCACCGGGTTATCAGAGGCTTCTTTATAATAGACTTTCCCATCTGAGACCTCCGTAAACCTGTCAAATACCTCGTTTTGGATGATCTGAGGGATCTCCGGAGATTCCCCACTAAAAAACTTCTCATTACGTGATTCAAGCAAGACACCTGCAAAATCAAGAATAGAAGAGGCTTTTGAGTAGAGACCCTGATGGAGTGACTCTTTTTTATTCACATAATCAAGCCCATAAAAGATCGAAGAGATCAGAATAAACGCAGTAGCGAACATAATCGAGAACATCGTCGCAAGTCTATAACTTCTAGGGTGTCTTATCATCGTGAGAACCTCCTGTATATCAGCGTATTATAGAACTTATAACATTAAATACAACATTACAAATATATTATAACAGGATCTTAGCGCTGATAGCCGTGGCGGCTGTCTCCGAACGTAGCACCATAGGAGTGTCTAAGCGACGTACTCGTAACGCCCCGAACAGTGAGCGTTCACGTGATGAGAAGCCCCCTTCTGTACCTATAAGTACACTCTGCACATCACTTGTGTCCTCAAATACCTCATCGCACAGATCGAGCACCACACTTTCAGGGTGACTCTCCAAAAAGCCCTCTATTGTGTCCATCATCTCAAAACGCATCATCTTTGAGCGTCCACACTGCTGCATCGATGCCGACAAAATACGTTCAAAACGTTTAAAGTCAGGTCTGAAGTTCTTTTGACTTCTATCACAGTAGATGAAAGTGATCTTCGCTACACCCAGCTCATTGAGTAAAGGCAGTACTTTTTCGATCGACTTGTTGTCGATGATGCACCAACCCAGATGCAGAGATCGTTTTGGCATGACATCAGACGCCTGTCTCTCGACCAAGTGAAGTCCGACAGATCTTCCCTCGATAGCAGTTATCTCGTAGATGTAGAGTGTATCTGTCTCGTCTGGGTGACGAAGACCCAGTCTCTCCCCGACCTGGTGACGGCGCACCTTAATAAGGTATTTAAACTGTTCACCTTTAAGGGAAAACTCCTTAGCTCCAGCGTTCTCATCGAAGACAAATGTCAAATCAGAAACATCCAGATGGAGATGACGATGACAAAGGCCAGTTCGATAAGCATTATTCGCATCGCTTTGGACTTATACTCCTCTAACGCCTCTTCTCTTGTACGATCTAAGTACTTCAAAGCACTGTATCGCTTTGACTCCAGTACGATCAGTATGATAGAGACCATGATCATGACTAGATTGGGCAGATTAAAGTCAAGATGCTTCGCGGCCATCATCACTACACCCGTAAACATCACAGCAGCCAGTGACATCACCGAAAAAGGCATATAAATACGCATCTTTTTGGTGTACTTCTTCCTATCTACGGCACTGCGTAGCATCCAAATATTGACTAAAATAGCGACTATCAGCGCCACGATCCCTGCATCATGCATAATGATGCTCATACTGTACATCTCATTCATAAAGGGAATCTTACCCAATTTCTTCTATAATCCCTTATAGTAAAGAAATGGAACAAAAAGAAAGAGCATCGAGGTCTGACAAACAGCTCCTCTTCCCTCTTCTACCCTCCCCTCTTTTCACACCAAAGGACCCCTATGATCGTATCTGTCGAAGAAGCACTTGCCCTTGTCTATGAGAACATCACACCAACATCAACCGAACTGCTTCCACTCGAGATGATAGGAGGACGTATCCTTGCTCAAGACATCACTGCCAGATACGATCTCCCCCCATTTGATAACTCAGCGATGGACGGTTACGCTGTAAAGAGCAGTGATGTCGGAAGCTGTGTCGAAGTACTTCATACCATCTTTGCCGGTGATAAAGATGAGAGTATGATCTATGATGGTGCCTGCACAAAGATCATGACTGGAGCCAGGATACCCGAGGGCACGGAATGTATCGTACCCATAGAAGATATCTCGACCTGTGAGACTGGTGTCGTGCTTCCCTCTGATCTCAAAGCTGGAAAGCACATCCGTCTTCGCGGTGAGGACATCCAATCCGGCGACAGGCTTTTAAACAGCGGAGAGAGGCTCTTTGCTCACCATATCACACTGCTTGCCTCACAGGGTATCAGCCATGTCAAGGTTCATAAAAAGCCCCGCATCGCGATCTTTGCTTCCGGCAGTGAACTGAAGATGCATTTTGAAGAAGTAGAAGCCCATCAACTCTACAATACCAATACCCCGACATTCGCTGCACGTGTAGAAGAGCTTGGTTGTGAAGTCAGTTTTATCGGTACCGCAGAAGATACCCTCGAAGCGATACACCAACACATCGAAAGTGCCCTTGACAGCGACCTCATCATTACCTCAGGTGGCGTAAGTGTCGGTGACGCTGACTATACCAGAGAGGCATTTGGAGCCTTCGGGTTCGAGATGCTTTTCGATAAGATCAGTATCAAACCCGGTAAACCGACGACATTCGGAAAGATCGGTACGACAGCGATCTTAAACCTGCCAGGAAACCCACTTGCAGCAGCCTTGAATCTTGAGATGTTTGGACAGAGTATCATCCTTGCATTAAGTGGTGCCAACGATAAGTATCTTGGGACTGTCACCGCTGAGTTAGCAGAGGAGTTTCGCGTCAGACCCGGACGCCGAAGCCTGATCCCAGGTCTTTATGATGGAAGATATTTCAAGCCAAGTGGCAAGTATGCTCCGGGTATGGTCTCGCCGCTTGCCAAAGCAAACGGCTTTATCATGATAGATGAGACCGTTGCAGTACTCAGTAGTGGACATAGTGTCAAGGTCATCCCGACCCGTTTCTCACTTGATCACGCCATACAAGGCTCACTCATCACTAAATAGAGTCGATCACATCTTTTCGATGGCCTGATTGATGATGTCATCCTCACTACTATCAGTCACCTTGGCAAGATGTTCGATCTTCTCGATGTTCTCTTTAGTCAAGTAGTGTATCGCTCTGGCTTGTTTGTTCTCTTCAAGCGTCATCTGGTCATACTTTGTCTGTATTACTATCTTCTGCGCTTGTGATACGGGTTGGCGGATCGATTTATACTCTTTGAGTTCTCCATCTTTATAGACTCCAGAGACCTCAGCTGATACCCAGTAGTGTCCACCATCTCTTCGTAGATTTTTGACAAGCCCTCTCCATGTCTTTTTCTGAGAGATCGTCTCCCACAACTCTTGAAAGACAGATCTTGGCATGTCTGGATGACGGACAATATTATGCGGGTGCCCGACAAGTTCTTCGGGAGTATATCCTGAGATCTCTGCAAATGCGTCGTTTGCGTAAGTGATGTTACCCTTTAGATCTGTACGTGAGATGATAAACTCATCTTCGGGGACCTCTGTCTCAAAAAAACCAGTGTATGCCAGACTTTTACTGCCCATGTCCTACTCCCTTTTACAATGATCTTACCATTCTAACACAAGGGAGAGGTTTAGACAATACTTATCATCATGCTCTATAGAGAAACACTACTACACAGTATCAGGATTGGTAAATCGTACACCGGCTCTTACTTTATCCCAGAGTCCCACGTCGTGCCAATCTGCCTTGACCCCTTCACTGAAAACGATCTGCTCAGGATCGATCTTACCCATCAGTTCAGAGTAGGCATCGACTTCAAAACCCTGAGCATAACCCGTCTCAGTCTCATGGACTATGACACTATGGAGCTTGACCTCTTTCTCTCCATTGATGCTATTTGTCGCTTTAAGAAGTATATCCATCATCACAAAGAGTACCCGGCTGAACTGTTCCGCTGATGGGGATACCGGTAGCTGTACCCATCGGTCTGAGTTTCGCTTCATATCTTCTACATAGCTCTTATCATCTTTATCCCATAGGGTGATAGCATGATCAAAACTATCTATCAACGCTTTCATGTTCTGTTTCATCAAGCCAAAGTCATAGACCATCTGGCCATTATCGAGATAGTTCGATTCAAAAAGAAGTTCGATCTTATAGGAGTGCCCATGCAGAGAAGCCCTGCATCGCTGCGTAGAACAGCCGCGTACGATATGCGCGTTCTCAAATTTAAACTGTTTACGGATTATCAAAAAAATTCCTTTTTTGGGGAAATAAGAGGTAGGCAAAAAACAAAAGGATGTACAAATGGCATCCTAGCACTTTGCATGCTACACCCCTTTGTTTGCATCCCAAATACGTATGTGTAGTCTATCCGAATAGCGATACCCTTTTCGCTTACAAAACTCTATCACCGCTTCAGTATTGGCTTCTACTTCAGTTTTTGATCCACCCATCGGCATACAGTAGACCTGTTCATTCGGGACATAAGCCAGTACCTGTTCTATCTCGGCTTCCAGTTGTGTTCCTATATGTGCCTTGTCTACCGTAAATTTAAAGAAGCTCTCATGCGCATGGGTGGCAATATCGATAAAGACCTCTGGCTTCAATCTTTTCTCGAATGGCTCTCCACTATTTGAGAGTTTTACAGAAAGAGCATATATACATCGTCTATAGACCGGGTACTTGAGAAAATCGATCGCCATCGTACCGTTTGTCTCAAAAGTGACAGTGTGTCCATTTGATGTCAAATACTCAAGAAACTCTATTAAAAGTGGATCATCCGCATAGATCAGTGGCTCTCCACCGGTAAAGACTACATCGACTTTCTCTGGTAGGGCATAACTCTCCATGATATCTATGAACTGTACGATAGCAGTGATACTCTGCCATCTTGACCCAAAATGCTGTTTATTGACTGCATAGACGGTGTCACAGCCTTGCACTATGACATCATCAGGAGCTTTTTCACTACAACCAAAACCCTCACAACGCATATTGCACCCGCCAAAGCGGAAAAAGAGTGATGGTACACCGGTGTATTTACCTTCTCCCTGGATGGAGTAGAAGTGTTCGACTAGGTATATCAATCGATGACTCTCAGGTCTAAGCCTTGACTATCCAAAGATCACCCGCCGGTCTCATAAAAAGCCCTTGAAGAAGACTCAGCATCATCACCACCCCAGCGATTTTTCTCCGGTTTGGTCCGAACTACCTCTTTGAGAACAGCAGCAGCCCCTTTGATATCACCCTTTTTTATAGAATCTTTAATACTCATAGCCTCATCAAAATAGAGACAAGGTATCAACTGACCTTCCGCTGTGAGTCTGATGCGATTACAGGTCTTACAAAAATCATCCTCATAAGGTTCTATGATACCAAAACGATAACCATTGTCGAGCCTATAGTAATGTGAGGGTGAGTGGCTGTCAAAGCCTTCATCAGTAATAGTGTATTTCTCTCCTATAAGCGAGAGCAGTTCTTTGCTTTTCATCCCTTTGATATCTACCGCAGCATGCACATTTTCCATATACTCTATGAATCGTATGGTCATGTCCCGCTCTTTGCAGTATTCGAGGAGATCAAGTATCTCATTATCATTTATCCCTTTCATCGGGACCATGTTTACTTTGACTTTCAGACCGACTACCAACGCTTCGTTTACACCAGCAAGGACATTAGACAGTACATCTTTCTGAGCCACCTGCTTGGCTACTTCGGGTTTAAGTGAATCGATGGAGACATTAATACGCTTCAGTCCAGCATCTTTGAGCTTTTGTGCAGCACCTTTAAGTAAAAAGGCATTACTGGTCATGGCAAGGTCTATTGAAGGCTTATAGTCATAGATCATCTTTATGAATTTATCAAGGTCCTCACGAAGCAGTGGTTCACCACCAGTAATACGTATCTTGGTGATTCCCTCGTCTATAGCAACTTTCATAAACTCAAAAAGTTCTTCAAAACTAAGCAGGTTCTCTTTTGGTACCCAGGAGAAAGGTTTTTCAGGCATGCAATACTGACATCGGAAATTACAACGCTCCGTAACTGATACACGTAGATAATCGACTGTTCTTTCATAGCTGTCTATAAGCACAGTAGTCCTTCTCAAAACGAATATGATATATAGATCATAATGATCTTTTTATGAGTGGATTATATCTGCATGTTGTTATGAATAACTTGATTTTAGTTAAGTAGAAAGTAAAGCTTAGCAGATTCTATTATCAATGATGAACGCTACTGTGGTGTTGCTAAAAGAGGTGCTAAAGAAGATGTGGGGTCACTGAAAGGTCTATATTGCAGACCTCACAAGGAGGTCCGCAGGGTGTACGATCTTAAGAGAGGTCTCTTAGAATGCGTAACGTCCCCATACACGGACGAACTGACCATCGTCGTCGCCGTTGACTTCAGCATCCTGAGTCTGATAGATATAAGCTGCGAAGAGGTTGATACCTGCAACTTTTGTTTTGTAGACAAGGTCAAGTTCGCTGTAATCACCTTCTGGTGCTACACCTTTAGGACCTACATCTGACATATTGTAGTTCAGACCAACGCTACCAGCATCACCAAGACCCATACCGAGTCTAGCGACGATAGTATCAGAATCACGTTTGATGTAATTTTGGTTCAATACCATCTGAGTATAAAGTGGTGTCTTGACACCAGTACCGACATTCTGTGCAGCAAGAGTACCATCATCAACACTTGAATAAGCAAGGCTTGCGTTGAATGCAGCTACTTTACCACCGACCATAAGACCCATTGCAGTAGTGTCATCAAGACCTGCAAGATCTGGTGAAAGGTTACCATACTGACCTGATACGTTCAGACCAAGTGGCATATCTTTGCCAGCGACTTTTGCATCGATCCAGATAGCATCCACTGAAGTAGCTGGGTTACCTGCAAGAACTGCACCTGTACCACTACCTTTAGAGATGTGGTAGTAAGAACCAGTCAATGTAGTCATCGGAAGAGATGCATTCTGTGCAGTCAGCATGTATGCACCGCCACCGATCTCATTGAAGTCAGACATACTTGTTCCAGTAACTGGGTCAAGTGCACCTGTAGCAGGAGTAAGGCTTGAGTTACCTGCAGATACATAAGCAGCAACGATCGTAGTATCTGGAAGGTCTGTATTGATCGCCAATGCAGCATCGAAAGTATTTTTAAATACGTTCCATCCCTCTGAGAACGCTAGTGGTGAAAGCGCTTTAGGAAGTTCTTGACGACCAGCTTTGATCGTAGTCTGACCCATTTTGTATGTAACATAGATCTTAGATACAGCAAAACTGTTCAATACGTCAGCTGAAGTGTGATCACCAGTCTGCATTGTATTATTTACAAGGTTGTTCTCAAGACCAAGTGTACCGAGAGCAGAGATCTGACCACCAGCACCAAAACCGTTACCAAGGTCAGCATTAGCATTTAACTGAAGACCAGCATTTGCAGCTGAGATAGTCTGATCGAAAAGATCTCCATCTGTACCGACTTTATCCCATGTTTGGTAATAGACAACAGCTTGTCCACCAATCTCTACATCTACATCAGCACTAGCAACTGTACCCATCATTAGTGACGCAGCGGCCACTGAGATTAACGTTTTTTTCATTCATTTCTCCAATTTTTAAGTCAAAACTACGCATAACGCGTGAAAAGTAGAGACAGACATCTTCACTTTTCACGTGTTATGCGTGATTGACTAATTGTTTACTTCAATATCATATAATTCGTTATGTAAGACACGGGAGTGAACACATTTCAAACTTCTAAGATATTTCAACTTCAGCATCATCTAAAAGACGCCTTCGTATTAATACGAGTTATGATACTACTTTTCTTCTTAAATCTACGCTTAAACCTATAGAGTAGATGAAAAATGTGACCTTTTTTGTAACACTCTCCACAGATTCAACCATAATGACTAGAACCTTTTTTTCAGATCGCCGTGGTATTGCATTTCGCTTACCTGAGCATTATCGTCATTCAACCACTCAGGTAAAGCTGTCCCGCCGATCTCGAGTTTATCACGCTCTTCATTGAGCTCATCTTCGCTGTAAGCAAAAGACATATCCGCCGCAACGACATGCGGCATCTCCTGTATTCTGGTCAGTTTTGCTATCTCTTCTTCTACACCCTTACCTTCTATTGTGACGATAATACGACCTTTTTCATCATGGAAATGATAATCACAATAATCGGCCTCTTTGAGAGCCTCAAGGACCTCATCCAGGAATTTTGGGGTCGTCTGTACTACAATACTTGATACATTCATCTACTCTCCTCCTTATTAGTTTAGTTTAATTTAGTTTAGTTTCCAAAATAGTATATCGTTCTCTTCAGCCGAGCTGAACAGCTCAGTCTCATTTAAAAAAGCAAATGCTGTCAACGTAGCATTGTGCCCTTTTAGCATTGACAGTTTACTTTTTGTCCTGGTGTTGAACACCTGGATGTCATTTTCTACATTGGTAGCAAAGATACCTACCTTAGCTGAGGGACTCAAAGCTGCTGCATAAAGAAGGAACGTCCCAGCCACATAGTATGCTGAGCGAGTAGGAGAATAGACAGCACAGCGTCTATCCTGTCCCGCTGTGATGACTACTCCTTTCTTGAGATCGAGCTTATAGATGTTGTCGACATTTTGGCCACTAAGGACTTTCTCGACTTTGCCATCAGCTACATCTA
The DNA here is from genome assembly GCA_016744575.1 of Sulfurimonadaceae bacterium. Lineage (GTDB taxonomy): Bacteria > Campylobacterota > Campylobacteria > Campylobacterales > Sulfurimonadaceae > BB26. The sequence continues at coordinate 26,531 of JADGEC010000001.1, forward strand.
GGAGATAGACTTCACCGCTCTCATCCGCTGTCGCCACTTTAGTCCGGTCTTCGTTCAGTGCCATATCATTGAAGTGACTTGCACTCATCTGTACTTTATAGAGCTGTTTCGCACTGCTGATCTCATAGAGGATAAGTTCATTACTCATCAGTCCCAGTAAAATAGTGTCCTCGTTGATGAAACGTCCCTCTTTGATCGTCAACTTCATCTGCTTATTGATGATGTTCTTCAAGCCATTCTCATCATGGAGATAGACGTTGTTATAACCTAGTTCACCGGAAGTCACCATCAACACATGATCGTCCATGACATCTACAGAGTAGATCTTCGGGGCTGTCAGGTCACCCATGAAATCTTTTATCCCCGGAAGTCCAATACTCTTCTCTTTCTCTTTTTTCTCAATATCAAAGATATCGACATTACCCGCATCAGTAGCCGCATAGAGTCTCCCATCATCGATAAGTATGTCGTAGACCATACCTGATGCACGCAGCTTATAAAGGGGGCTAATATCATTTGCCTGAAGTCCTGTGAGGAATACACTTATAAGTAATATAGAAGCTATAATGTTTTTCATCACTTTATCTTCTCCTTTGTCCGTCTAGATATCTCACGCCACTATCTCAATAGCGCCTGTTGGACATCTTCCTATACAAAACCCACAGGCTGTACACTTCTCCGCACTGATCTCCGGCCGAAAAAGGCCCTCAAAGATGATGGCATCATCCAGACATGGCTCTTTACAGGAGAAACACATCACGTTCTCCCAGCTCATACACTTTGTAGCATTGATCTTTACCTTGGCTTCAATAAAGATCGTCTTATCATTTAGCACACCTGGTTCACAGGCTTCAAGACAAGCTTCACAATCTGTACATCCACTTGAGGAAAAATCTAGATATGGAGTCTTATCATCGCCAAACTTGATGATCTCTTCTTCGCACATAGTGCCACACATTCCAGAACACTGGGGACACTCTGTGCCAAAAAGAGTGCTCTCTTTGGCATAAGGAGGCCGAATGACGATCTCCTTATTGGTCACTTTGGCGCCAATGGCACCAAAAAAACCGCGACGGCTGAGTTCACTCAATTACTCGACGCCTGCGTTCAGAGTCTCTAGCATGCTAGAACCCTTTTTCATCTTTTCGCTCTGAAAGTCAGGGCGGAAAGTGTTTTCGACTATCAGGTCACCAGTAGATTGTGGCGCATGACATTGTGAACAGTTAAAACGTGCCTTGTTCATATGATCAAGACTTGTTGCGACTGTTAAGAAATCACTTGTATTGTCTACCCCTTTACCCTCTTTCGTGATCTTACCATCAGCAGCGATCGCTGTAGCAGGACGGAAATCAGTAAAGTGTGATTTAGGCATCGGTGTCGCGTTCATAGACGGTGCGACTTCCGGTGCATGACATCCGACACACGAGTTATTATTTGTTGTGATAGGCAACATGCCTTCCACATCGTGTGGGATCATTGGTGGTGCATTGTCAAATGCCCGCTCGATAGTCACACCAGAGCCAGCTGCTGTAGTAGCATATTTTGTCTCATCACCAGTCGTCGTATTTTCTGAATATAGGTCTGTCTTACGCAGGCCTAGTGACTCTTCCGTTATTGTCGGTGCAGCTACCGCTACAGCTGAAGCAGCAACCTGTTTTACTGGTTCAACTGCTTTTTCAACTGTTGCGTCAGCTTGACTACATCCTGTGATCAACAAGGCTGCAGTCAGTGTACCTAACATTAGTCTCATCTTCATGCCTTCTCCTTTGTTTGTTCTATTGTTTGTTCTAATTGACTTCTTATTGAAAAGTCCAATGCATCATCATCACACACTTCAATACAGCGTGCACAGTTCGTACATGCTCCCATCAATACACTTCCGCTGTTCTTCCCTATCATGAACAGCACCTCTTTTTCCGGACAGACCTCTTTACACTTCATACATAATGTACAAGCTTCGGCGTCATGTTTTACCCGAAACAGGGAGAACTTGCCCAGTATGGAGTAAAAACCGCCAAGCGGACATACATAACCACACCATGCGTTCTCATGCACAAAAAGATCGAATAAAAAGATGATGACTAAAGCGCCTATACCAAAGCCCATACCAAATACGAGACCACGATGTGCCATCGCGATAGGACTAATGATCTCAAATGCCGCTAACCCCATCGCTGTGGAAAGTAGCAAAGCCATAGCCATGACCCAGTAACGTACATTACGGCTCATATAGACCCGTTTTTGCACATCTGAGATGCCTAATCTTCTTCGTAACCAGTTTGCCAAGTCTGTGACCATATTGATCGGGCAGACCCAGCTACAAAAGGCACGACCGCCTATGACTGCATAGAACAGAGCAATGATCAGCGCACCGACTATCACATCTGTCGCCAACACAGCACCTGCGAACAGCATCTGCAGAAGAGCGAACGGATCTGCCAGAGGCACGGTCTCAAAGAGCGACGAAGCACTCAAGTTCCCCTGCAATATCTTCCACCCGTAAGCATTTGCACCAAAATAGAGTACCAAGATACCTATCTGGGTGAATCGACGCATCAATAGATAACGGATCTTTCTCATCAGTAGAGGTCCCCCGTATCATTGAGTGAGTCGACAGCACTTCTATTGCTACGCTCAGTCACTGTCGTCCCGCCTTTGGCATCTTTCAATCTACTCTCATCCGCTTTATCCCAGCCTTTGATGTAGTGGTCACCCACTTCACCCAGGGCTACTTCGTTCGGCAACACATATATTGCCGGTTTCTTAGTAACACAGGCGCGTTCACAAAGACCGCAACCTGTACAGGCATCAGCATGGACAATAGGTTTCAAGAAAGCATGCTTTCCGGTACGTTCGTTCTTATCGTACTGTAGTGTTATCGCCTCGTCCATCAATGGACAGGCACGATAACATGCATCACACTGGATCCCCCAAAACGCAATACAGGATTCGACATCGACTACTGCCAGTCCCATATCTATCTTGGTGATATCCCAGGTCAACTCATCCTCTACTTCTGTAGTGACACTATCTTGTACCAAGGCACCAGTAGGACATACCGGTACACAAGGGATATCATCACACATATAGCAAGGAATGTCCCGTGGTACAAAAAACGGTGTACCAATAGGATTATTATCACCAGGTTGTGCAAGCATCAATGTGTCGTAAGGACAGGCCTCGACACATAAACCACATTTAATACAGGTCTTCAAAAAGTCTGGCTCATCCAGCGCACCCGGAGGGCGTAAGATCAACGGTGCCGCTTTTACCTCATCCACATAGGCACTCCATACCAGAGCACCCATCGCACTAAGACCAACGCCTCGTGCCATGGATAAGATAAACTTTCTGCGGTCGTTAGGCAGCTCTTTTCTCATCTCTTTTTCTACTTTCTATATCGTTACTAAGCTTTTGTGACTTTGACGGCACACTTTTTAAAGTCAGTCTGTTTAGACTGTGGACATGTAGCATCCAGGCAGACTTTATTGATAAAGACTTTCTCATCGAACCATGGTACGAATACCAGGCCTTGAGGTGGTCTATTACGTCCACGTGTCTCAACACGTGCTTTGACCTGACCACGACGGGAATCGACCCATGCCAGATCACCACGTTTAAGGCCAAGGCCTTTAGCGTCAGCTGGATGCATATAACAGAGCGCTTCTGGAACCGCACGATACAGCTCAGGTACACGCATAGTCATCGTACCAGAGTGCCAGTGCTCAAGCACACGACCGGTTGATAACCATAGTGGATAAGCAGTATCCGGCATCTCTGGAGGATCCATGTACGGACGAGCAAATATCTTCGCTTTGTTTGCCAGACTCTTCTTAGCAGGGTCTTTGACACCCAAAAGATCACCTTGAGGCAGTGCTTTAGCTAACTTACCATAGAAGGCATGAGAGTTATTTGTACCAGCGTCTTTATTCGCTTTTGCCGCATACGGATCGTATTTGACATTGAAACGCCACTGTGTCTCTTTACCATCGACGACTGGCCACTTAAGTCCACGGACTTTGTGATAGACATCAAATGGTGCAAGGTCGTGTGCATGGCCTCTACCGAAGTCTGCATACTCTTCAAAGAGGTACTTATGGAGAAAGAAACCATAACCTTTAAAGACCTTACCATCAGAACCAACGACATTTCTACTATCACCAAGACACTCAGAGTTGTCATAACCGGCTTGGATCTCATCATTAGCATCAAGCTTGTAAGATTTAGCACGATCATTAGCAAAGAGGATCTCGAACATAGTCGTATCTTCGTTATAACCCATCTCTTTAGCTTTTGCCATGACATCAGGAAGCTTCTTGTTACCACGTAGTGGCTGCTCACCCCAGACATCTTTGACTGTGAAACGCTTAGAGAGTTCGACCCACTGCCATGTATCAGACATAGAATCACCGACTGGTAGTACTTGCTGACGCCAGTGCTGTGTACGACGCTCTGCATTACCGTATGCGCCCCACTTCTCATAGATCATCGCACTTGGCAGGATAAGGTCAGAGACTTTAGCCGAGATACCTGGATAACCATCAGATGTGACGATGAAGTTATCCATCTCACGAGCTGCTTTGATCCAGTGGCTTGCTGATGCAGTATCCTGATAAGGATTACATACATTGACCCATGCGAACTTCACGACACCATCTTCAATATCACGATGGATCTTCATGATGTGCTGGTTACCAACAGGGTTCAGCGTACCATCTGGGATCTTCCATGCTTTCTCAGTGATCGCACGGTGTTTAGGGTTCTTGACCATCATGTCTGCAGGCAGACGGTGACAGAAAGTACCGACTTCACGAGCTGTACCACAAGCTGAAGGCTGACCAGTCAGTGAAAATGCACCTGAACCTGGACGAGCTTGCTTGTTCAACAGGAAGTGAACATTATAAGCGAGTGTGTTGACCCAAGTACCACGTGTATGTTGATTCATACCCATAGTCCAGAATGAGACGACTTTTCTCCCTTTTTCGATGTAAAGATCAGCAAGTGTCTGCAGTTTCGCTTTGAAACTCTCAATACTCTCGTTAGGGTCACCTTTGGAGATCTCTGCAACATAATCAAGTGTATAAGGCTCAAGGAACTTCTTATACTCTTCAAATGAGACTTCCCAGTGTGCAAGACTGCCAGGGTTGTTCTCCATGACATCTCCAGCTTTATACCCATAAGGTTTAAGTGCCGGAGCCTCTTTCTCAGAGACTACTTTTTTCATCTCTTTGTCGATGATCTCCATCTCTAAAGCAGTATATTTACCATCTTTAAGAGATTTCTCACCGGCTCTTCTCAGACCATAACCGATATTTACCGGAGAGGCAGCGAAGATAATATGCTTTTTGACAAAATCCCAGTCAATTGATTCAGGGTTGTTATAGACGATCTCTTTTGCGATGTAGTTCCACAATGCGAGGTCGGTATTTGGTGAGAAGATGATCTCAATATCGGCAAGGTCAGATGTACGATGACGATAAGTAGACATGTTGATCACTTTGACGCGATCTGGATCTGTCAGTTTTCTATCAGTGACACGTGACCAGAGAATAGGGTGCATCTCTGCCATGTTCGAACCCCATGATACGATCGTATCAGTCAGCTCGATATCGTCATAACAGCCTGATGGCTCATCAATACCGAATGTCTGGTAGAAACCGACGACTGCTGATGCCATACAGTGACGAGCATTTGGATCGATCGCATTAGATCGGAATCCCGCTTTCATCATCTTCTGTGCAGCGTAACCTTCCATGACAGTATACTGTCCTGAAGCGAATACACCGACACCTTCTGGTCCGCTTGCTTTAAGCGCTTTTTTGATGTTGACTTCCATCTCATCAAAAGCACGTTCCCAGCTTACTGGAGCAAATTTACCTTTTTTATCGAACTCGCCCTTGCTGTTCATTCTCAGCAATGGCTGAGTCAGACGGTCAGCTCCATACATGATCTTCGCGTTGAAGTATCCCTTGATACAGTTCAGACCACGATTAACAGGAGCAGCAGGGTCACCTTTGACCGCAACGATACGTTCATCTTTCGTTGCGAGCATGATCCCACATCCCGTTCCACAGAAACGACATGCCGCCTTATCCCAACGCCAGTCCGACTGTGCCGCATCCGCCTTGGCTTGCGCCTCGGTCGGAATGCTCATCCCAATCGCGCTAGCCGCCGACGCAGCTGCAGCCGATTTTAGAAAATCCCTTCGTTCCATTGCCATAACAACCTCCTTAAAACAAACTAAATTCATTTAGTTATGCATAGCAATACAGATTGATTATATCCATCAGGCAGAAGAAAAACTCTTGATATGGGTCAAGTTCAGACAATGCGTAAATTTTTGTTTCGTTATTATACAAATTGGGGAAGATTCTATATAAAAAGCCGTCAGAACAAAAGATATATTCAAGATAAATATTGAAGGGTAGATGTCAAGAAGTCTCTCAAAGAGAGACTCTTAAAAGTGAGATCAGCACGAAGCTGACTTTGAAGTAGAAGTACCTCTTTTTAGTGAAGGTCTTTCCAGATCTCACGTTTCCAGAGATAAGCGAAGACAGTGAAGACGAGCATGAAGATCATGACGTACATACCGATTCTTTCGCGATCGTCACGTAAAGTATCTGCAGAGTCCGCAAGATACTCGATGACTTTCTCAGCTGATTCAGCGTTCACACCTACACGAGGCATTGCTGTACCTTCCATATGAGACTGCGGGTCTTCGATAAATGTCTCAAGGAAATGGACATTACGAGAACGGTAGTACATGGAAAGATCCGGAGGAAGTTTACCCATGTACTTAGTCAGGTGCTCCTGGTACTCAAGCACATTAGCATCAAAGCGATATTCATCTTTTTTGAACTTGAACATAGGTTTCTCACCCATCTGTGTCCAACGCTCATATCTGACTGAGTGACAACGACCACAAGCGTTCTCAAAAGCGACCGCCGGAGTGACATCTTCTGCTTTAGGTGCGATAGACTTCAGGTAAGCGACCATATCTGCCACTTCCTGATCCATATCACCGCCAGCTCCGTAGAACTGCGTCATAGGATGCATCTTACCGGAATCAGGGTCAAATTTGTGAGAGACCTTTAAAGCACTTGCCGGATCTTTGATAAGTGCCGCAAGGAACTTATCGTCATAGATCGCACCGACTACACTTAGATCAGGTGGGTTCACACCATAAGAGGACGCAGCCGTGACTGGGTCCATACTAGCCGAAATACCAGCTACCTCAAGAGAGTGACAACCTGTACAGGCACCTGCACCCATGACAAGCTCTTTACCATTAGCTACATCACCTGTCTTCTCCAATGCAGGAAGATCTGCATAGGTGAAGTGGTTACTGTCTACATGCTTATGAAGCACGGAGTGAGCCAGAGGCTCGACTAACCAGTATGTGACCAGTGAAAAGAAAACGACTACTGCCAGGATCTTAAATTCTTTCATCTTATCTCCTTACACTTTTTTTTCAAACATAGTTATGATCGGCAGTGCTATCCATAACAAGATGAAGGCAACAGCTGCTACCAGACCAATAGTACTGTAGATGCCTTCTGGCGGTAGTTTACCCATCGCTGTCAGTGCGATCATATCGATCAGCATCAACCAGAACCAGATAAAGAAGAGACCACGGCGTCTTGCAGGGACTGCGTTCGGGCTTCTATCGAGGAATGGAAGCAGTACGAAGATCACTTGTGCAAAAGCAAAGGCTATCAGACCGATATCTTTAGAGAATGGACGCAAGATCTCATAACTCCAGAGGAAATACCACTCAGGGTAGATGTGTGCTGGTGTCTTAAGACCATCAGCCGGGTCAAAGTTTACCGGGTCCATAGCGAAACCATAGTTCCAGAACACCAAATAAAAGAAGAAGACCAGATAGACTGCTACGACGAACATATCTTTACTCAGGAAGTCGTTTGCGAATGCGATGACTTTTGAGCTCTTCTTGTCGCCAGCTTTATACTTCTCAGCTTCGACATCGAAATCGAACTCTTCACCATCTTGGTTGTTTACGTGTGGAATACGTAATGCGCCAAAGTGTACACCGATCAGTGCCAAGATAGCAAGAGGTATCAACAGTACATGCAGCATAAAGAAACGAGTCAAGAATGCCTGTGCAGGAACATAGTCACCACGGATCCATTCTACAACACCGTTAAGCTCAAGTGAACCAGCACTAAATAGGTTGGTGATGACCATACCTGCCCAGTAACTCATCTGTCCCCAAGGAAGCATATAACCACTGAACGCTTCAGCAGAGAACGCTACGAACAGAAGCATTCCTGAGATCCAGATGATCTCACGCCCTTTTTTATATGAACCGTAATAGATACCCGTGAACATATGGATGTAGATAATAAGGAATACGACCGATGCTGCAACTGCATGGACATGACGCCATAACCATCCAAAGCCTACTTCACGCATGATAGTGTAGTTGACACTGTCAAATGCCGTATCTACATTTGGCTGATAATACATCAACAAGAAGATACCTGATACCAACAAGATACCGAAAGTGATCGCCAGGACCATTCCCATCGCCCACAAGAAGTTGATGTTCTTAGGGATCCAATACTCAGTCTGCAACACACGCTGGAGCGTGTTGACAGCTAAACGCTGGTCTAACCATTCGTTCAGACTATTTGCTTTTTCAAAATGTGCCATTCTCCGCTCCTTTTTAGGCTATTAAGCCAGATTCTTTCATTTTTGCATATTCTGGACCTTCTTCACCCAAAACGACTGTCGTACCGTCGATCTTGAATGGAGGGATGACCAATGGACTCGGAGGAGGAAGCTGCGTATCAATACCGCTTGAATCGAACTTCCCGCCGTGACATGCACATAAGAAATCTGATGAGTCTTTTCTGTAAGATGGGATACAACCCAGGTGTGTACAGAGGCCGATAGCGATCAGGAAGTTCTCACCGCCGACGATAACGTCACGCGCTGTTGCCTCTTCTGTCTGTGCTGCTACCATCTCTGGTGTCTTTTTAAGGATAAAGATCGGTTTACCCCGCCATTTCTCTACTACCAATGCGTTTGGTTCAGCTGATGCGAGGTCTACTGTCGTAAAGCCTGCTGCCGCTACACTTGGGAGTGGGTCCCATGATCTTTTCATGGCATACAGTGATGCAACAGCTCCAACGCCTGAGACGGCGCCGAAGGCTTTGCCCATGAACCCTCTTCTACTTTCATTTTCCATTTCGTCTCACTTTAGTGAAATTTTACCTGCAAATGATAGTTTAAAGCTGTTTAATATCTTATAAAGCTAAGGTACTTTTCAGAAAGACTGTTACCTTTTCTCCCGTTTGGGTGAGCTTGTGATACTCATGTGATAGAACATTGTCTAACTGTTTACCCAATTCTGTTCTATTATAACCATCGACAATAGGGATCTTCAATCTTTCAAATAACTGAAGGAACTCTCTACCATAATCTGGGCGCTGGATGAAGATTGGTCTTCCCCCTGCTGCAAGGTTCTCCAAAGCAGCCTGAGGTGAAGCCGTGACAAGGATCTGTGAACGAGTGATCACCTCATCATACTCCTCGTTCTCATACTGCTCTCCAAAAGTCTTTTCAAGTTTTTTCTCATAATCCATGAACCAATAGAAGCCGAGTAGAAGTGCCAGTCCTTTCCCCTCGAACATCGCCATGTTCTTATGCAGGTCCTCTTCGTAATCATCATCACCAAAATAGAACGCACGCTCTATACTCTTCTCATTACCGGCAGCTTGAAAATAACGGTCATCTATTGCCAGGTCATTACAGATACCCTCACCTTCTACATAAGGATTGAGCAGAGACTCCCCACTACTCTTCTTGTCATTTGGGTCATCGTTCACACGGATAAACGTCGAGAAGAACCTGGTCATATCAGCATGCATAGAGGGATTGAGTTCGGCGGAATCAAAGATGATCTTATCACCATGATGCGCGATCTGGGGAATGTTACGTACGACATCCACGCCTACTGCACGTTTGATACCAAACTCTCTCGCCTGCGCAGCGATACGAAAATCTGATGTCAACAGAGTGATATCGATATCACCTAATGCATTGATGATCGCCGCCGCACGACGAAAACGGTCAAGTCCGATGCGGTGTCCAGTATGGGCATAGTAGTAGAGTCTCATGAGTTTTCCTTATATACTTGATTGTGTAGTGTTTGGTCGAATGATCTTATCGACTTTTCAGATCGATTATTCCATTATGCGTCGTATGGACGACAGAGTGGACACAGCTTCGTTTTTTGCTTCGCTCAAAATCTCGCAACTATCCCGCGCTTTTATGACGATCTTATTTTTTACTTGCAATATTGTATGGACGAATGACTTTTTTTGGTATATCAAATTGTCTATTCCATAATCTATCGTATGGACTTCAGGGGGTCAAGGCTTTACGTTTTTCGACCTACGCTGGCTTGGCAAGAAAAAAGTCAACCCATGACCCCGTGTCATGACATTCCCTTTTTCCCGTGACCCTTTTCCTATTTCCTATTTTTCTTCTTCTGCCCCATCTTTATATAGATGTGTAAGATATCTATGGCTGCCGGGGTGACACCACTTATCTGCGACGCTGCCTGAAGTGTCGGCGGATTGAACTTCTCGAACTTCTCGATGATCTCTTTGGAGAGACCCTTGACAGTCTCAAAATCAAAGCCTACCGGGATCTTGACATGTAGGTTCTGCTTCATCTTCTCGATATCTTCGATCTGCTTTTCGACATAACGGGCATACTTGGCCTCAATTAGGATCTGTTCACGGATATAGGCATCGAACTTCTCCATCTCAGGGAAGAGCTGAGTCAGCTTATCTAAAGTAAATGACTTACGTGCGATGATCTGTTGAGCTGTGATTTTGTCGCTTATGCGATCCTCATCAATAGAAGCTAAAAAGGCGATAAACTCTTTATTTGGTGTATAACTATGTGCATTGACGATTGCCATACCCTCTGCGATTTGCTCTCTCTTCTTCTCTGTCTGAACATAAGTCTCGTTTGCGATAAGACCAAAGTCATGGCCATAACCGCTCAGACGGATATCAGCCGACTCTTCACGAAGCAGCAGGCGGTATTCTGCTCTGGAAGTGAACATCCGGTAAGGTTCTTTCGTCCCTTTAGTGACCAGGTCATCGATCAATACTCCGATATAGGCTTCATCCCGTCGAAGGACAAAAGGCTCTTTTCCCTCGATAGAGAGTACCGCATTGATACCCGCCATCAATCCTTGCGCAGCAGCTTCCTCATAACCTGTCGTCCCGTTGATCTGCCCGGCAAGAAAAAGGTTTTTGACTTTTTTTGTCTCAAGCGCATGCGTCAGTTCAGTAGGATCGACATAATCGTACTCGATCGCATACCCATAACGCACGATCTTCGCGTTCTCCATACCACGGACAGAGTGCACCATCTCTAGTTGTACATCCGGTGGAAGTGAGGTACTCATACCGTTTATATAACACTCTGTGTTCTCAAAGGTCTGTGGTTCAACGAAAAGATGGTGACGCTCTTTATCTCGAAAACGATTGACCTTGTCTTCGATACTTGGACAGTAGCGTGGACCGACCCCTTCGATCTGACCGGTAAACAGTGGTGCCCGATGAAAATTCCCTTCGATGAGCGTATGCGTCTCTTCGTTTGTGTAGGCAATATAACAGGGAAGTTGTTTTTTCTCTTCACCAAAACTCACCCGGTCTGTACGAAAACTAAACGGTGTCGGCACCTCATCACCAGCCTGCTCTTCCATGACTGAGAAGTCGATAGTCGAACTGTCTACCCGGGGACATGTCCCTGTCTTCAGACGACCTACCCGTAGATCAGCATCGAGCAGTGACTGTGACAGCTTGTTCGCAGCAAACTCTCCAAAACGTCCTGATTCTTGTGTTGTCTCGCCAATATGGACGACACCTTTCAAGAATGTGCCTGTAGTCAGGATGACCCGCTCTGCTTTGTATTCGTTAAGCAGGTTGGTCCGTACACCTACTACTGCACCCTCTTCGACAAGCAGATCGTCGACCATCTCCTGGATCAGTTCAAGGTTTGGAGTGGTCAAGATGATATTTCTAGCGATGATGCGGTAACGATCCATATCTATCTGTGCCCGTGTACCGCGTACCGCCGGGCCTTTTGCTGCATTGAGGATACGAAACTGTATACCCGCTTCATCAGTGATAAGGCCCATCTCACCACCAAGGGCATCAAGCTCACGGACCAAGTGTCCTTTCGCCAGACCGCCTACTGCCGGGTTGCAACTGGTAGCACCTACCTGTTCGGCCAGAATAGAGACCATCAGGGTCTTTTTTCCCATACGCGCTGACGCAAGTGCCGCTTCAATACCCGCATGTCCACCACCGACTACGATCACATCATAATTCATCTACTGTCCGTTGAGATTTATTTAAGAGCAGAAGCGCATACTCAAACTATAAGTATTATCAATGATCAAGCCGCTATTTTTAGCCTGCCAGCGCCACTTCTGCCATTTTAGTAGTGCAATTATACCGCTTATCTTTAAAACTATTAGCTGGCAAATATTATTTTTATTATTACTTTATAAATGAGATCAAAGCTAAGCAGTCTTATAATTCCTATACATAAAGTGTCGATAACTATTTTACCTGATGAAAGTGCTACGATGAATGATGATAAGAAGAAGATAGAAGACCTGTTCAAGGACTATGTACCTGAGACAGTCGAATATGACCCCGAAGTAGATGGCAGTGAAGAGCACATGATACGTGATGAGTTGCTAGAGCAGAAAGAACACCTTAAAGATGTCATAACTACACTTAAAGAGAAAAACCGTGGGAACCGAAAAGTCAGACGATAACGCTGGCTTATGCTTTAAGGGGTTTAAAACATCTCATCGTACGATGAGATTTATGCCCCTTTAACCTCATTATCACTACAATCTCTCAACTTTTAAACCCTGTGAGAGACTATGCCTACGATCGAACAAGCTAATGACGCCTATAACAGAGGTGATCACACCACTGCCTTTACCCTTTACCATGAGCTGGCCGGATCTGACAGCCCTGCCGCACAGACATCTCTGGCCTATATGTATCAAAATGGCCAAGGTACCCAGCCTGACGAAGCTAAAGCCCTGCTCTACTACCAAAAAGCTTCGGAGAAAAAAGAGCCTTATGCACTTTTCAATCTCGCCATCTTGTATGCCAATGGCATCGGCGGCGTAGAGAACGATCAATTCAAAGCGCATGAGCTCTTTATGGAAGCCGCCGTTCGTGAGATCCCGCCGGCGCAGTATGAGGTCGGCTTGATGTTAGAGCGCGGCCTGGGATGCATGCAGAACTACTCTGAAGCCGCCTTCTGGTACGAAGAGGCTGCTAAACGCGGTCATCTTGAAGCCTTTAACAATCTCGGTGTCCTGTACAAAGAGGGTCATGGTGTCAATGTGGACTATGATCGCTCTTTTCTCTGTTTCTCACGTGCAGCTGAAGGCGATCTGGCGACCGGGCAATATAACCTTGGTCTCTTATATGATCAGGGACTTGGCGTTGCAGAGGACCATGACAAGGCACTTGACCTCTGCCGAAAAGCGGCTTACAATGGTCATGAGAAAGCCAAAGAGATCATCAAAGGGCTGCAGGAAGATGGCAAGATCGTCTTTTAGACTGACTACGAACACTATATCAATAAACGGATGACTATGAACTATACAGATGAACACACACGCTTTTTAGAGTACGTCAAAGCAGTCGGGACAGGTCCCAAAGGAAATTACGACTTAGATGAAGAGCAGACAAAGGATGCTTTTGAACTGATCTTGAAACGTGCTGTTCCCGATGAGATCATAGGCGCTTATCTTATTGGTCTTCGTGTCAAGAAGGAGACGACTGAGGAGCTAAAAGGGGCTATGGAAGCCATCAAAACACTCTCCCTCTTCCCTGTGACAGATGAGGGTTCCATCGAGATAGGTTATACCCTTGATGGTAAGAACTCCTATCCGCCGATCATGCTTAAAAGTGCAGAACTGTTGAAAGATCTGCGAGTCCATGTCACCGGTGATGAACGCCTAAGCCCAAAGTTCGGTTACACTTCAAAGGACTTTCATTATGAGATGGACTTTTCTGAGAACCTTATCTATCATGAACGCGCTTTATTTGCACCAAAACTGTCAGATCTGACCACCTTTCGTAACAATCTCGGCCTTCGGACTATCTTCAACACTATCGAGAAACTAAACTATCTTGCTTCGACGGCAGTAGTCGGTATGTTTCATGGTCCCTACTTCGAACTCTACCCAAGACTTTATGGCAAAGAGTACTCACGTATGCTTGTCATCCAGGGTAACGAAGGTAATCCTGAAGTCGTAAAAAAAGCCAAGATGGTACTGACCGTCGGTGATGAGAGTGAGACCTTCACGGTAGATCCTGAAGATTTCGGCATAGAGCCTATCACCAAGAGGGAAAGTCGTTCACTAGAGCAGATGTGTGCGATGCTTGAGGACCCCGATGAGAACCTCCAGAAACTGATCGTACTCAATGCTGCCATCTTAGGCTTTGCCGCCGGTACCTTCGAAAGTGTCAAAGCGGGGTATGATGCTCTGCAGAAGTAGAGTCCGACTCCGAGCTAATACCTATATAACGATGTCCCATCTATCTGATATCAAGGAGAGCTTATGTTTACCGGTCTGATCCGAGAACTTGCGACTGTCAAGAGCTATAGTGGTGATACGCTCTCACTACGTGCGACCTATAAGCCAAAGATGGGTGACTCCATCGCTATCAACGGTGCCTGCCTTAGTGTTACCAAGATCGATTCAGACGGTTTTGCTGTAGAGCTCTCACCTGAGACCCAGGGGCTCATCGCAACTGAGAACCTAAAAGGAAAAGTCCATACGGAACCGGCTATGCAGATGGGTGATAGACTGGAGGGGCATATCGTCCAGGGGCATATCGATACTGTCGGGACTATCAAAGAGATAAAAGACAACGGCAACAGTTATGATGTCTTCATCTCAGTAGAGAAGAAGTTCATCCCCTATATCGTGCCCAAAGGCTCTATTGCCATAGATGGTGTCAGCCTGACAGTCAATGAGGTCTTTGCGGAGAGTCTTCGGCTAACGATCATCCCCATCACTATGAAAGAGACCCTCTTCGGACAGTATAAGAAAGGTTCTACCGTCAATATCGAGACCGATATGTTTGCCCGCTATATCGCCCATTTTCTCAAACATCAGCATGCACTCTCATGGGATGAGATCGAACACATCAACTCACTTTATTAGAAAAGCGACCTAGCTTTGTGATCTCTGCTCCTTCTCGTTCCTTACCCTTGATCGCTCAGAGGTCTGACAGTCGGATTACAACTGATCTTGTGAGGCATATCTACCCTCTTATACCCTGAGAGCTCAGTTTTTGATGCGATAGTCGCATCCCGCATCTCCTCTGCACTTGTCAGATAGATATTAAACCCATTCTCAAAAAGAGCAAGACGGGTCTTCAGTGCTATTGAGTAAGTCGTCAATACCCCATCATCAGCTATCAGTCTTGAGATATCAGAAAAGTACTCCATCGTCCACAACATCGGGTTGACCTGCGGACTAAACGCATCTTGATAGATGATGTCAAAGCGTTTGTCACACTCTTGTAGATATAAACGAGCATCACCGATATAGATCTCGATCGATAAGCCCTCCTCTTCATATCTTCCCTCTTTTGATAAAATCTGAATGATATCTATGAACGGTGCAAAGACTTCCGGATAGGTAAAATCTTTTAGCGACCGTACCAGTGACTCATCAAGTTCAGGGGAGTAGATCGCGATCTTTTTATCTATATTGTTGCTACGAAGGTAGTAGAGTGTCGCCAGTGTGTTAAAACCCAGTCCAAAACAGATATCTAAGATCGTGATCTCATCTTTATACTGTTGTGTTGAGAAGGCAGGGATGACATGTTTGTAGAGAGACTCTTTGAGCGCACCATCACGTGTCGAGTGATAGTGCTCATCATACTCTACAGAAAAGGCGGTATAGCTATCATCCTCACTTTTGACCATGGTATGAGTGCTGTCATTAAAAGCTGGCATACGCTACTCGGCTAAAGCCCATTGCCCCACATATGCATCTTTTTCGCCATGACCAGGTCCCTGTCTTTAAAGATATCTATCTGATTACCTGCACGATACTCCATCTTTTCTAAGTCGGCTAATACACGCTCGACATCCATCTCACCTTTAGGGGCCATGATGATGACCTCTCCGGTATTTGCCAGTGTAGTGTAACAGGCTTTTAAGATACGTTCAGGAAAAGCATGGCGATGCAGTATATCATCCAAGACCACGATATCATTGTCTCTTGGAAGCGCTCTAAATGGTCGGTTGAAGTCGGGTACCTCATGGGCTTTTAGATGCTCAGAAGCTTCCATGACCTGATGTTCACCCGGATACATAGCAAGTGCCAACCGCCCTTCATAAGGGACCATAAAGTCGACAAGGACTTTAGTCAGACCATCAGCATGTGTCGTGACTTCGAGTACCTTGTAGCCTGGTTGCGGATGAAACAACTCTAAAAAATCGGCATACTCTTTTTGCATCTGATCTAGATCGCCAGTTCGTTCAGTTCTTTAAACAAAAAAGCCTCGACAATATCATCGATGCTGCGCTGTGTATGAGCGACAAGGACCATAACCTGTTCTTCGATAAATGACATCACCGGCTCAAAATCACCAGTCACTACGACCGCTTCGACCCACTCTGTCACCGCTTCACGGCTGTCATAATGCTTGATCTCTACGACCTGTCCCTCTTCGATGGCCACCATCGCCCACTGTTTTGCTTCATAGATACCGACAAGTCGACCCTCTTGGGTATCGTCGCTGTCCATTGGTAGTAGTACGTTCATCCCAGTGCCTCGACTTTCGTCATATCTAACTTCAGTGCATCATTGTCCATGATCCCTATGCCCGCATCAAGGATATCTTTTGCGATCCCTTTAGCTTCATCAAGTGAGTGCATCTTATAAGTCCCGCACTGATATACGTTTAACTCAGGGATATCATTCTGACTTTTTACACTCAAGACATCTTCCATAGACTCTTTCCACGCTGTAGCTACGCGCTCTTCTTCAGGGTCACCGATGACACTCATATAAAAACCGGTCTGGCATCCCATAGGAGAGAGATCGATGATCTCCGTGTCTTCCGAGTTCAAGTGTTCACGCATAAAACCTGCGAAGAGATGTTCAAGGGTATGGGCACCTTTTGTACTCATCTTATCTTCGTTTGGCTTGTAAAAACGCAGATCAAAGACAGTCAGTCTATCCGCTGATGGTGTCTGCATCCCTTTTGCTCGTCGTACTGCCGGTGCCGGCATGATCGTATGGTCAACTGTAAAACTGTCAAGTAATGGCATGATCTATCCTCAGAATTTTTGCATATGTTAGCATAATCGGCTAAATCTCAGCTCTATAAACGGGACCTCTATAAATGACAAGGGCTATGATTCAAAAAATCCACTTGCACTGATATCCGCGATCAGATCCCAAAGTATCAGACTTTCTTTCAGGTAATCACAGCTCTATAAGTTATAATTCACCGATAAGCTAAAAGGTACTTTATGAAGAGTCTGTTTGATGATAAATATGCGGAGGCATTAGCTGGCTCCAAGCTGGCTATGCGTGTCTACACCTCTCGCCTTCTGGGACGCTCAGACGATCTCGTACTCCATGGCGGTGGCAACACCTCAGTCAAGATCGACGATACTCTCTATGTCAAAGGCAGTGGATGGGACCTCTCTACCATCGAAGAGGCTGGCTTCTCACCCGTAGACCTGAACGCACTGAAAGAGATGGCTACACGTGAGTACTTAAGCGACACACAGATGGTCAAAGAACAACGTGCTGCACTTCGTGATCAGAAAGCACCTAATCCATCCATCGAAGCGATCTTGCATGCTATCATCCCTTTTGATTTTGTCGATCACACCCATGCCGATGCTGTCGTCACCATCTCAAACTCCCCTGATGGCAAAGAGTATATTGAAGAGGTCTATGGCGATAGTGTCCTGATCATCGATTATGTCATGCCTGGATTTTTACTGGCCAAAGATATCTATGAGCGGACACGAGACATTGACTGGAGCAAGATCGAAGGCATCGTCTTACTCAACCATGGTCTTTTCACCTTCGATGATGACGCGAAGAAGAGCTATGAGAAAAGCATCGAACTTGTGACAAAAGCAGAGAAGTTCATCTATGAGGCTGCCCTGCTCTACCCAAAATGTATATCAGCTGACTTTAAACCGGCTCTACTAGATATCTTGAAGGCACGAGTCTCTCAACTGCGAGGATGTGAAGTGACACTCAAGATAGTCGATTCCATCAATGCCTGCAGCTTGTCAAAAAGTCAGAACCTTGAGTCCATCGTCCATAATGGAAACCTTACTCCTGAACATGTCATACGTATCAAACCGTTCCCGGCGATAATCGATAAGGATGCAAATCTAGGCATTGACACTTTCATCGATATGTATAAAGCATATTTTACTGCCAATGCTTCACAAGAACATATCTGTCTAGACCTGGCACCGCGTTATGCTATCATCAAAGGTGTCGGTGCCGTAGTATTTGGAAAAGATGAGAAAGAGGCAGGTGTCATCGAAGATATTGTCGAACATACCATTACCGCCATGCTTACTGCCGAGATGCTTGGCGGCTGGGAAAGCCTAAAACCAAAAGACATCTTTGCCATGGAGTACTGGGAACTTGAACAGGCCAAACTGGCTAAGAGTCAGAGCTAAGAGATACTATTTAAATCTAACAACAGAGGAATACGACAATGCAAATAACTAAAAAAGTCACCTTCATCGCAAAAGATGGTCATACCCAACAGATCATGTCCATGCTCGAAGCTATGGTACTGCCATCACGCCAGGAAGATGGATGTCTAAAATACAACATCTACCAGATAGAGAGTGAACCAAAACGTTTTATCGTCATAGAAGCGTGGGAAAATGAAGATGCCCTCGATGGACACAAGAACTCAAAACACTACAAACACTACAAAGCAAATTATGAGGTCCATGTAGATGATAAGTTCAGTGAAAACCTGATCATACTTGGTGAAGAGAGTCTCTAGAGGACTATAGCCATATAGCAGATAAGATTGTAGTAACTCTTGATCACGATTCTTTTATAAAAGGTTCTCCAGGCTCCCACTTGATATAGACACTGTCTCGAACATCAAGGTGGGGTGCTTTTATAAAGACTGCTTTAAAATCATCCTCACTTGTATTATTGAAAAAGTGAGCTTCACCTTTTCACAGATAAGATAATCCCCTTTTTTCAAAACGACCAGTTCCCCATCTACCCAGACATCACATCGACCCTCTAGTGCCAAAAATGACTCTTCTTGATTCACATGCTTGTGACAAGGATGGGCTTCACCCGGGGTGATGACGACAAGGCCCAGATCGACATTCTCTCCCTTAGTCAGATACTTTGGTCCATGATCACCAAAACGGTACTCATGATCATCCTCTTTCGTCAAATACATCTATGATACTCCTTTAGTACATCTCCAATATCATCGATCTATATATTTGTTTGATTTTCAGTCAATGATGTTTGAGAATACATTATCGAAGTCTATCATAGACCTGGAGCTTTCCACATAGAGGTCGTCACACCGCTGTCTACCAATAAGCGTTGTGCTTTGTACGCTTCCTGCCACCCAAGCGAGATATCTGTATAGATCGCTTTATTACTACTGTCTGGTTCATGACTGCGTTGCCATTTGACTAAAGAATCAGCTGTATCTTCTATCGACGTATAATCTCCCGTGGCAACACCTGCTGCAAATGCACCACCTAGTGCTGTCGCTTCGTTCACAGCGGGTATACGTATGACCTTTCCAGTCACATCAGCCAGTATCTGACTCCAAAGCTTCCCTTTACTAGCACCACCGGCAAAGGTGATGGTATCTGTCTCGATCTCTGTAAAACGAAAGATCGACTCAAGGTTTAGCATAGAAACGATAGCAGCGTTCTCCTCCAATGAGCGAAATAGTGCTGCCTTAGAACTCTTCTGTGGATCAAGCGAGAGGTTGAGAAACGAAGGTGCAGCATGATACCATCTACCATAATGCATCATATCTGAGAAGATAGGCAGTATCCCATGCGAACCTACCGGGACCTTTGCAGCCATACGCTCAAGAAGCTCATAGGTATCTATCCCCATCTCTGCAGCCTGTCGCTTCTCCTCTTGTGCGAACGTATCACGGAACCATCGCATGACCATTCCTGAGAAGAACGTTATACCTTCGGCTTGCGAGATACCCTCTATCACATGCGGGTTGATACGGATATCCATATTAGGATCCGTCTTTGCAGTCGGCATATTTACCAATTGCTGCCAAAACGTCCCACCCAGGACTGCCACCTGACCAGCTCTTACGACACCAAGTCCGGCACTACCAAGTTGTACATCACCACCACCCATGACTACTGGTGTACCAGCGGAAAGTCCTGTCTCTTCAGCGGCCTTTCGTGTCACTTCACCGATAATAGTCCCTGATTCATAGACTGGAGGAAAGATATCATCCTTCAGGCCTACCTCACGAGCCATCTCAGGTGCCCACTGCCTCTTCTCTAACGAAAAGATACCACTCGTACCCGCATTGGATGGATCGGTAGCTATCACATCGCTAAGCCTGGTCAATACCCAGTCACTTATCATGTTCATCGAAGCTATCTTGTCATACATCTTCGGACGGTTTTTCTTCACCCATAACAGCCTTGGCAGTGCACCAAGTGCAAAAGTCTGTCCACTCTCTTTATAAAACCTTCGCTCAGCATCAGGATAGAGAGTGTTTAGCTCCTTCACTTCTTTGTCAGCACGAGCATCGACATTGGCCATACCAAAAAGCTCACCTCCATCTTTATCATAGAGGAGTATCCCTTCTCGCATACTTGTAGCAGTCACTGCGGCGATCTCATTACTATGGATCCCTGCATAGCTGATAGCTTCTTGTATACATGCTGAGAGCAGTTTCCAGTTCACTCTAAAATCAAAACCCATCGAATTAGGTACATCAGGTTCACTTAGATGTGTCCACTCTTGCTGTCCTATCGCGATCTGACGTCCCTGTACATCAAAGATCACCGCACGACCACTTCCGGTGCCCGCATCGATAGTCATAAAGTACCTGTTAGACATTGAGGATTCCTTAATCATGCGTACCATATTACTGAAGCGTATATAAAGCACACCTTTTTAATGGGTACTATATTCATGAAGTGTTAAGGAAGTGTTATTAAAGCTGATAATCGTATGTTTTTGAGAGATATTTAGTAGAAAGAAGAGACCTGAAGCAGGTCTCCTGAAAGAAAGAAGCGATTAAACGCTTGCTTCTTCACGGCGCTGGAGGTAGTCCCATTTCTGGTCTACACGCTCTTGCCACTCTTTGATCAGGTATTTGTACTGGTCTTTGAACAGGTGCTTGAAACGTCCCTGTGCTGCAAGATACTCTTCAACAGGCACAACGTTCTTAGGACGATAAGTGATGTTCAGTTTCTGCCCATCGATGATCTCATAAAGTGGGAATACCAAAGAGTCTGTCGCAAGGTCAGAGATCGCGATAGTATCTTCAGGTGCGAATTTCCACTCAGTAGTACAAGCTGACATCGCGTTGATAAAGACAGGACCTTCAGCCTCAAAACCATGCTGGATAGCTTTGATCATGTTCTTCCACTTATTTGGCGCTACTTGTGCGACATATGGTGAACCATGTGCAGCCATAATAGCCAGCATGTCTTTTTTGTTCTTCTTCTCACCATAACTAATACGGCCAGCCGGTGATGTAGTCGCACTTGAGCCGATCGGTGTCGAAGATGAACGTTGTCCACCAGTATTGGCATAGACTTCATTGTCTAGAACGACGTGCATCATATTGTGCCCACGCTCGAAACAGCCTGAGATCCACTGGAAGCCGATATCGTAAGAGGCACCATCACCTGCAAATGATACAAACTTAGGATCACGGTCCTGCTTTAGACGACCTTTACGCTTAAGCGCTTTATGCATCGCTTCAGCACCAGCTACCGCTGTAGAACCGTTCTCAAATCCGATATGGATCCAAGATGCATCCCAAGAGGTATAAGGGTAGACTGCCGTACATACTTCCAGACAACCAGTCGCTGCAGAAAGGATAAGGTCATCATTCGTCGCATTAAGTACTTCACGTACGATAATAGAGTGTGCACAACCTGGACAGAGAAGGTTTGCACCTTCAAAACGGTCTGCAGATGTCGAGAACTCTTTTAAGTTTTTGATTTTTTTGATTTCACTCACACTGTTCTCCTTATAAAAAAGTTAGTTTCGGACCGCGTACGCCGATAAACTGCTGTAATGGAGTTAGGACTTTACCTGCATCCGCATTAGCCTGTAACTCTTTGTAGAGATCTGTCAGATGTGCTTTTGTCAAGTCACGTCCACCAAGACCATACACATAACCTGAGAGTGTTGCTTTACTGTCAGTATTATAAAGTGCACCGGCAAGCTCGTTGAACAACATTCCTGGAGCTCCATTTGGAGACGAACGGTCAAGTGCAGCGATCGATTTGATATCTTTTAGTGCTTCGATTATCTGGGCAAACGGGTAAGGACGGAGTACACGTATTCCGACTACACCCGCTTTGATACCTTCGGCACGCATCTCTTTAGCGACTTCACGTGCGGTCTCGACTGAAGTACCCATACAGACGACAGCGACATCCGCATCGTCCATATCATACTGCTCTACGATGTTATATTTACGCCCGGAGAGTTCTTCAAAGGCGTCAAATACCTCTTGTATCTTTGGCATGACTTTCGTCATCAGGTCATTGTGTTGACGAGCTTTGTGCTCAAAGTGCCAGTCCTCTTCAGTCTGAACACCGTGAGTGACAGGATGATCAAGGTCAAGCATATCGTTCATCGGCTTATATTCACCGACAAAATCATAAGCTACTTCATCAGTAAATGTCTTTACACCTTGCGCTGTATGCGAAGTCATGAAACCATCTTGGTGTACCATACATGGTAGACGTACATCATGGTCTTCAGAGACTTTGAATGCGATGAAGTTCAGGTCGTATGCCTCTTGTGGAGAGTAAGCATCAAGCTGGATCCAGCCGCTGTCACGTCCAAGATACATATCTGAGTGGTCACCGTTGACGTTCAGTGGTGCAGCCAGGGCACGATTGACGACGTTCAAGACGATCGGCAGACGCATACCTGAGGATTGATAAAGTGTCTCTACCATCAAAGCAAAACCCTGAGAAGAAGTAGCCGTTGCAACACGTCCACCTGCAGCAGCAGCACCTATACATCCTGACATCGCAGCATGCTCGGACTCGACCATGACAAACTCGCCTTCTACATACCCATCAGCCAAAAATTTCGCATAGCCTTCGACAATCGGTGTCGATGGTGTGATCGGGTAAGCTGCGACTACGTCGATCTGAACCTGACGCATCGCTTGAGCAGCAGCAAAGTTGCCGTCCCAAACTTCAATGTCACGCAATTCCATTTTATCAAATGCCATTATTTCTCCTTTGTCTCTTTCTCTGGCCACTCTGCCAACGCCACTTCATCATCATGCTGCTCTTGAAACATCAATAAAGATTTAGGGTTTGTAGGACACACTTCAACACAGATACCACAGCCTTTACAGTGATCCATATCTACACCGATCATCTTCTTATCACGTGAGATGATAGACATATCCGGACAGTAGATCCAGCAGAACTGACAATCAATACAGTAGTCTTTATTGAACACAGGTTTCTCAATACGCCAGTCTGCGACTGAGGCTGTAAATGAGTTGGAAGCTGAATAGTTTCTATCTTCTGTATGTGTCGTAGCTATGTTTGTTGCAGGACCTTCGAATGAGCGCAACATCGCACCGATCTCAAATTCACTCCATCCATTATTTTCCATTGGACACTCCTTATTTCACTTCATCGTATGCACGCTGGATTGCATCCATGTTTGCATCGACGATCTTCTGAGGCAGTTTTGATAGAACACGCACCATATTATCTTTGAAAAAATCGATCTCATACATCCCAGATACTTTCATCAAAGCACCCAGCATCGGTGTATTAGGGATCGGCCGGCCAATGGTATCTTGAGCTATCTTGATACAATCGACCGTATGAACAGTCTTTCCTGCAAGTCTCGGCTGTGATGCCACAAGCTCTTCAGTGCTCATATGTGTCGTGATGATATAGACTGTCTCTTCTTTATCATATATTGTGATATCGGTCGTGTAGACCAATGCCGGGTCGATGACTAGTACATAATCAGGATGCATGAACTTCTCATGATTCATGATCGGCTTATCATCCACACGATTGTACGCCGTCATCGCCGCCCCACGTTTCGCAGACCCGTAAAATGCAAAAGCCTGAACCTCTTTGCCGGTCGTCGAAACGACATCCGCCAAACCTTTCGCACCAGTAACTGCACCTTGTCCGGCACGACTATGCCATCTGATTTCGAGCATGTATTCTCCCTCTATCAAAAATCAAAAATAAATAAAAAGAATAATCTTTATTCTAGTATTTGAAGTATTCTATGAAAGATGCTCTTAAATGTAGCTTCACTTTCACAGCCTATAAATAATGGGGGCTAAAATGTGTTGTTTTGTTCCCTGTCTGCGACAAGACGAACCGCTTTAAGCGCATCATCTTCAATAACATCAAGTAATGTTGATAATTGCTCTCGATTATCATAACCGGTCGTTACAGCCACGCATTTAATGGATGCGTTTATGGCTGCTTCGACGTCTAGACGGGTATCACCGATCATCCAGCAATTCGACCGGTCACAACCCATAAGTGCTATAGCTTTATCGATTGGTTCCGAGTGTGGTTTCGGGTTTTCCACATCTTCTCGGCCGATGAGTACCTCAAAATAGTCCATCACACCAAAGTGCTCCAATAGTTCACGGGAGTAGAGTCCTGTCTTCGTTGTCACAATACCAAGACGTGCAAACCTTGATGCCTCTTCTATGGCTTCACGAGCACACTCAAGTAGTACCGTCTTCTCTTTTGAGATCTCTCTATAGTGCTCTTTATAAGTCGTGACGAATGTCTGGACCATCTCTACTTCTATACCCAGTTCAATATACATCACATCTAGTGGATATCCTATGAGTGCTTTGATCTTCTCTTCATCAGGGCAGTCGCGTTTATGTGTACTATAAGAGTGGTGAAAACTTTCCAATATCGCTTCCGTCGAATCGATCAACGTACCATCAAGGTCAAAAAGAATAGTCGTCATCTCTTCGCCTTCTCCCAGTCGATGAAGTTGTGCCAGATACCATTGATACTCTTCTCTATGTTTTGTATCTCACGATTGACTACCGTAATACTATTTGGGATGTAAAGAAAAAGATAAGGGTCATCTTCCACGATCTCAGCAAATATCTCCTGCTGTACCTTGGCCAGTGCTTCACGGTCCACCGTGTTTTGCATAGTCTCTATTAGCTGATCGACTTTATCATCATGATAACCGACAAAATTGAAAGCTCCAGGTTTATCGTTATCTGAATGCCAGAGCAAGTACGGATCCGGACTCAAAGAGAGAGACCAACCAAGCAAGACGGTATCGAACTCCCGTGGAAAGACTACCATGTTCAAAAATGCCTGCCACTCCATGATGCGCAACTTGACATCCACACCGATCTCAGAGAGTTGATGTTGTAGGATCTGTGCAGCATAAGGGCGCAATGAGCTTGCATTGGATGTCGCGATCTCAAATGAGAGCGGATTATCCTCACCATAACCTGCCTCCTTCAAAAGTCGCTTTGCCTCTTTCATATCTCGTGTAGGTGCTTTCACTTCTTTGTTAAACGCCATACCTCCGGGAAGGAATGGACCCGTACAGACACGTCCATGTCCCAGAAAGAGAATATCTACCATCTCATGTCGATCGATAGCAAGCGAGAGCGCTTTACGTACACGGGGATCTTGAAACTTCTTCAGTCGTAGATTAAACCCCAAATAGGTATAGGTAAAAGAGATGTCTTCAAGGGTATTGAACGCATTGAAGAAGCTCTCATCGATCTGGCGCTCTTTTTGCATCGCTTCCAGCAGACCTATGTCAAGTTGACCGGATTTGAGCATCAGAAAACGTGTCATCGGATCGACGATCACATGCAGGGCTATCTTATCGATACCAGGACGACGTTCATAATAGTCTTCATAGGCCTCGAGCTCTATACTTTTTGAGAACTCAAGCTTCGTCAATCTATAGGGACCGGTGCCTATCGGATTAGTATTGAAGTCCGAGCCCATGATGTCCGTCTCATCTTCCAACAGATGTTTAGGGACGATACCCATCATCCAGGTCTCCAATGCCTTATAATAAGGAGCTTTGTAGACTACTTTTATATGCAGCGGATCCAGCGCTTCTACCGACTCCACCATACGAAAGGTCGACGTATAAGGTGAGACCACTTTTGGAGAGTTTATAAGCTCATAGGTAAAGACCACATCCTCAGCATCAAAGGGCTCACCATCATGCCACTTGACACCCTTTCTGAGATTAAAGATCAGGGTAGTATTATCTTCAAAATAGTACGACTCAGCAAGATCACCAATGATCTCTTTGCCATCTTTATCGTACTTGACAAGGCCATTGAAGACATAAGCAGCGATCTCACTACTACTAGCATCGGTTGCGACAATAGGGTTAATACGTGAGGGATTCGAGACCGTTGCCAGATGTAGTGTCGAAGAGAATAGAAATAGGGGATATAAAAGTAACAAAAACAGACGCACATAAACTCTTTTTTGATGCAATTATAGCTGAAGGAGAGTGCTAAAGCCACTGATGCTCTCTACCTAAATAAAAGAACTCAGTATTTAGCACTTTTTTTAGAAGTCAACACAGGGAACGTACTTGTCACAGCCCCACGATTCTCTCTAAGATAACTCTCAATACGATCCTATCACCTCCTGTTTTAGTCGTACGACGATCGTATGCCTTAGGGTGGATCGATGCATAAGATGAACCATTCCTCTTAATAGAGCAATTATATTTTGATTATTTAGTTCTCAAAGGATATACTTGTCAATCAAAACAATATAAGGATGATCTATGATTCACAAGTTCAATATCATGCTCGGTGCCGTTTTATTGACAAGTACGCTCGCAGTCGCTTTAGATAAAGGGCACGACTCTGTCTCAGATGAAGTTATAGCCAAGCAGCGAGCAATGCTTGCCAAAAATACAGAAGGTAAAGGTTTTGGACCTCAATCTCCACGTGATATCGATGCAGTCACAGGTGAGAACAGTATCCTGTTCAATGCTACACCAGCTTATACTGAGATGAACCTATGTAATATTCATTTTCACAAGAACGCAGAGCATAAAGGTGGTGAGTTCACACTCTATGCAGGAAATGGTGATGGTCACGGCTTTTTAAGTGGATACAAATATTCTGGTATATTGAAAGCTGCAGAAAAAGCACCTGTGGATCATGAGATCTGTCCAAGTGAACACGGCAGTCTTTATCCAGGTGATACCATCGAGGTCCACTACGTTCATTCAACTGCACAAGTCAGTCCTGGACCTACTTTGGGCTCATGCTTAAACGATTCGATCAAAAACCCACAGTTACGTGTTGAGACTCAGGTCTATATACTGGTCAATGACAGCGATGCGCTTGACTTTGGTACTTTGACCAAACATGGTGTGAAAGATGGTCTGCATCAAGCATTTGACATCCCAAGCAATACAGGTACACCAGTTCAATACGAGGGTTCGACCACTGGTCCAAGCTATAATGAGCTAGGTTCCCCATTTCAAGTCTCATGGAGTGTTCGTCCTAAGGTAGCTAAAGTCAACATCAATACGGTAGGAGAATGGTGTAAAGGCAATGTTTTCAATGAAGACCATGCACATGGAGTAAGAAACATCGTAGTCAACCCTGCACTACTCTCAAAAATAGGTCAATAGACCTACCGACTCCACTCTAAACACTGCGGTGATCCGCCGCAGGCTATCTACAAACAGCTAGTATTCATATGATCTATCATGGACTTCTTGATCAATAGCCAGACCATGTCCTGATCGGCTGATCTTGACATCTCCAGATGATCTCTCTTTCTATACTCGATGGAGTCGATAATGATCGCACTCTATGTGTATCATCACCATCTTCTATCTGTTTTTAAGTACGGCGATTTTATGCGTAAGAGTCTTTGGTGTGTGATCGATCATGATCTGGGGAAATAAAATAGGGGAGAAGAGATACTCCAGCGCCAAAGGCACTGAAAATGTAACGATTAACGCTTAGAGAACTGAGGACTACGACGTGCTTTACGCTTACCTGGTTTCTTACGTTCAACGACACGTGAGTCACGAGTCATCATACCTTCTGGTTTCAAGATCGCACGAAACGATGCATCGTAAGATACAAGTGCACGAGAGATACCGTGGCGAAGTGCATCAGCCTGTCCACCGAAACCACCACCAAGAGTAGTAGCAACGATATCGACTGAAGTGTCTTGTTTAGTCAGGGCCAAAGGCTGCTTGACACGAAGTTTCTTCGCTTCAAGACCACCTAGCCATGCGTCCAGTGAAAGACCATTGACTGTGATCTTACCACTGCCTGGAGTCAACCATACTTTTGCTATAGACGCTTTACGACGTCCTGTTGCATATGTCTTTGCCATATATCAATCCTTACTTAGCGATCTGTGCAGTGTGAGGGTGCTCACTACCTGCATAGACTTTTAGTTTTTTCAGCATCGCGTTACCAAGCTTCGTCTTAGGAAGCATACCGCGAGTAGCCAGTTTAAAAAGTTTCTCCGGGTTGTTTTCTAAAAGAGTCATCATCTTGACACTTTTGGTACTACCAAAGTAACCTGAGTGAGAGAAATACTCTTTATCATTTATCTTACCGGCACCGTTGAACTTCGCTTTTGAAGCATTGATGATGACGACAAAGTCACCACAATCAATGTTTGGCGTATAATACGGCTTATCTTTACCGCGAAGACGAGTGGCGACTTCAGTGATCATACGACCAAATGTCTTACCTTCTGCATCGATCAGAACCCATTTGCGTTCGATCTGTTCAGGTGTAGCAATTTTTGTAAACTTCATCTGAGCAATCCTTTTCAATATCTTGTTTAAAGTGGCGAAATTATACTTGATAATCCTTATATGTAACTGAATTTAAGTTTTTTATAAGTGATTTAGAACTGCTCGCTGCTCGTCGACTTCCACATCACACAGTAATATTGCTTTTTCATATATTTTTAACTTTTTTGTTATAACTGCTACTGTAGACTCTTCCCCATCTTTAGACCTGAGGAAAGAACAATGCAAACAATGATCCGTGGAGCAATACTGGCTCTTATTATGCTCATGATGGCTCCTATGGCCATGGCTGAAAGTACATCGACACTCGAGAAGATCCGTAAAAGTGGGAAACTGGTCCTCGGTACAGCCGGTACCATGCCTCCTATGACAAGACAACTCAAAAGTGGTGAGGTCATAGGCTTTGACATCGACCTTGCAACAGCGATGGCAAAACTGATGAACGTCGAACTTGAGATCAAAGTCATGCCTCTAGACACACTTGTACCGGCACTTAAAGAGGGTCAGGTAGATATAGTGATCTCCAATCTGACGATGAACCCTCAGCGAAACATGGACGTCGCATTTGTCGGACCTTATCTGACCTCAGGAAAATGCCTGATCTCCAAGACAGCTACTCTGGCCAAAGCAAAAGAGGTGACTCAGGTCACTCAGAGCATCGCTGTCTTAAAAGGCTCTACCAGTGAGATGTGGGCGAAAGCCTTCATGCCAAAAGCAGATCTTGTACTTGTAGACTCAAATGCACTGGGTGCACAGATGATCATCGAGAACAAAGTCAGTGCCCTACTCTCAGAATATCCGACCTGTGCTCTGATGACCAGTGCCCATCAGGAAGATGGTTTTATCTCTGCCTTCTCAAATCTGACTTACGAGCCGATCGGTATAGCACTACCTGCCGATGATGCCCACTTTATCAACTGGACACGTAACTTCATGCAACGCATGCAAGTGACTAACTCACTCAAGATGCTTGCAGAGAAATGGCTAAGTGACCTTAAGGGTGTACAGTAGAATGAATTGGGGGCATTGACTTCGCCTCCGTTTCCTATTACCTGTTTTCTATTTCAATGACAGGGGTCATGGGTTCAGTTTTTGCTGATCGAGCTTGCGAAGATAGTGAAAAGTGAAGCCTTGACCCCGTATCATGACGTTCCCTCTTACTTCTTCCCCTTATACCTCCAACAACTGAACACCCCCTTCTAACAGATAACAGAGATAAGCTTTTACCCTCTCTCCCGTGATAGCTGTTATGGCATCTTTATAAAAACTCACCTGCTTCAGATGCGACTTACCATGACTAATAGAACTTTTATAATCGATGACCGTCCATCCCTGTTCATGTTCGACTAGTAGATCGATATAACGCAGTTCACTTTTATAGCTTATCGGTCGCTCTTTATGAAGTGTGCCACTACAGAGCCGTGTAAACTGCTTATCGCTGAGCAGAAGTAGGATACGTCTCTCCAGACTCTCAAAGTCGGATGCTTCAAGCTGCGAACCGTAACGGTTCAGCGTACTCTTCAGTGCCTCTTTCAAAGCCTGTTTAGTAAGATCAGCCATCATCTCCAACGTATAGTGCAGTGCCAGACCAAAGATGACAGCATGATAATCATGACTCTCATCCGAGGACTCCTCAGAGATAAGAAGCTCTTCTTGTGTACCAAAGCTCAGAGCTTTGTAATCGATCTCTTGACACAAGCTCTCTCTGCTGCTCTTTTGACGTGCTATAGAGATATTTCCCCTGCTCAGCGGTCTCAATCCCAGCATCCCAAATTTTGAACCTTTACTCTTCTCGATGATAAGTAGAGTAGCCCTGGCACGTGTAAAGGCTACATAAAGAGCATTAAGTTCATCCTCTTCTGTGAGAAGCTTCTCTTTTTCCAAAGCCTCTTTGTAACGCAGGTCCAGGGCACTTCTGTTTTTCATACGCAGATAGATAGCTTTTAGCACTATGCCCTCATACTCATAGATGATCGGACTTCGGTCTGCTGAGGGCCTGCCCAGTCTGTCCAGGACGATGACATGTTCAAACTCAAGACCTTTTGATTTATGGACGGTAAGGACACGTACACCATCAAGGTCAGCTTTTGCAGCTGTAGCATCGAGTCGTTCATACTCAAAAAGGAACTGCTCTATATCCTGATAACCCGAAAGAAGTTCCAAAAAACGGAGCAGATTGAGATCACCATCATAGAGGTGATAGCGCTCTATCACCTTTTTTATCTCCAAAGGAAGGTCTGTCGTATTGATATCACACCGTTGTAATCGCCCGGGCTCCACACCGATCAGAGCAAAGAAGTTACGGGCATAGATCGCTTTATTGAAATAGCTGTATTTGAGATACTCGATAAGCGCACGTACACTCTTTTGGTTGATCAGTCTTGAGGTCGTCTCTGTCACTACCTCGATATCTGCACCACGAAGCAGCTCTTCTACGGCTGCACCGTCTGAGTTTGTCGCTGTCAAGATAGCAATGTCGTTCACCCCGGCCCCAAGCTTTAAAAGCTCTTCTACCTTTGATCGCATCACCTCCAGGACCTCATCATCATGGATGACCTCGACATAACCTCCCTTACTGCCTTCCAGGACCTGTTGGGCTTCATAGCCCTCTATCTTATCTTTGAAGACATCGTTGGCGAACTCGACTACATGCCTATGACTGCGGTAGTTGACAGTAAGCTGGTCGACCTTTAGGCCATACGCATCTGTCACTGTATGAAAAAGGGCTTTTGTCCCTCCACGGAAACGGTAGATGGACTGCTTCACATCTCCTACAAGAAAAAGTGAACCATGCTCCTTTGTCCCTGTTCCGGAGACGACCTCTTCGATCAACGGGCGTAAGATCTCGAACTGTACGATCGAAGTGTCCTGAAACTCATCAAGAAGAAGATGTGAGATACGGCTATCGAGCCTGAAGTAGAGGAATTCACTGTCGATCCGCTCTTTTAACAAATAGTAGACCAATGCAGTGATATCATCGAAACTTAACTCACTATCCTCTTTAGCCACCCTTATCTTCGCCGCTTCGTAGCTCTTTAGCAAAGAGAAGAGTCCATGCAGGAAGTAGCTCTCCTTTGCATTCATATACGCTTCAACCGCTTTTTTTATCCGGACTAGCAACAGATCCATCTCGGGTACAAAGACCTTCTTGTAGTCCCAATACTCCAGCGTCTCTTTTCCAAGCCAACTCTTCTCGATAAGCACATCGATGGAACCGACATCCATGGCTGCTTTGGAACGTTTTGAGCTAGTAGTAGCATCGATCTTGGACTTCAGCTCTGCCATCGCATCCATCGCCTCGGCTTCATGCTCTTTGTGACTCTCCGCCGTGAAGGTAAGGTGTTTAAGCTCTTTACTCTTTGCATACAGTTCATCTAAAAGCGTAAAGATATCAGAGAGCCGTTTTGATGACTGTAAAGAGAGGTCGATAAGTGCTTCTTCTTTACCCTCGACAGTGACGAGTGCTAAAAAACGTGCCATGACTTTTAGTTCATGCTGCGACTCAAAAGTCGAGAAGTCCGGCATCAGTCCGGTATGGAGTGAGAACTTGCGTAAGATCTTAGCAAAGAACTTATCGATGGTCATCACCTTGGCATCCGAATCTAAAAAACGTCCAAGCACATCTGGACGTCGTGCCAACAGTTCAGACTCATCCAGACCTGTGACATCAGCGATGATAGGCAACTCTCCTCTATCTGGAAGGTTTTTCAAGGTCTCGATGATACGCTCTTGCATCTCATTGGCCGCTTTGTTCGTAAAGGTCAGGGCCAAGACCCGGTCCGCATTCTCACCCATAAAAAGAAGGCTGAGATAACGCACGACCAGACTAAAGGTCTTTCCGCTTCCGGCGCTGGCCTCATAGGCATGAAATGGGACAAACATCACAGTGCCCTGTCGCATAGATGAGCAAACTCACAATAGCGGCATGCCGAAAGATCCTCTGTCTGTGAGAAGTCCATGACTTCTGACTCTCTGAGTTCTTGAAGATGCTCATAGAGTAGCTCTAGTTTACTCTCTAGTAAAGCTTCATCCACCACCTCACCACTCTTGAGATCATAATAAGCACAACTGCGTATCACCCCTTTTTGTTGAGCCAAGAGATAGTAGAACTCCAACTGGAAATCTTTTGCTTTCTCTACTGTACGCGCGGTATATATAGGGTATTTACCACTTTTGTAATCCAGGACTTCCAGACCATCAGCTCTGCGGTCTATCCTATCGATGATACCGCTTAAGGTGATGCCACGCACCACAGTCGACAGGCTCTCCTCACAGCTCAATACTTCTGCACTCTCAAAACGCTCTATCTCTGCGTCAAAAAAAGGCTCCAATCTGCGAAGCCAGAGTCTATGTTGGTAACTGTCCAACAAGGTATGACCATTATGCTCCTTCAGTGCCAGAGCAAGCCTCTTCTTCAACTCGATCTTATTATCAAATCGAGACTGCTCTGTGTAGACATCTCGTAATGCATCATGCAAGGCTGTACCTATTTCATGCTCCTTGGGCAGGTCCTGTACTATCTCATGATCTTTTAGACCTTCCACATAGTGATGGTAGAACTTCCGTCTGCAGGTCAAAAAAGTCTTTAGTCCGGTAGCCGAGAGTGGACGCTTGGTGAAATCATACGCCATCACTATCTCACTACTTTTATAGTAAGTCCTGGCCTTTTTTTCAAATAGTATATCTGCCCACTGGGAATCATCATGACTTTTTGTGCTACTGATTCCCAGTTGCGTCAAAAACCGTGAAGGCACAGCATCTGAGGAGCCGACATAGGAGATAGAGACTCTTTTCGCACGTAAGAAGAGATTATGATAATAGAGCTTCTGAAGAGATTCTCTATCTTTTGAGCCAGGCAGTCCGGCTTTCAAACGGGTCGATGAGTTTAAGAAGAGGTCTTTCTCACTCTTACGCGGTACTCTGTTCTCATTGAAATCGACGACGATCACTCCATCATACTGTACGGAGCGCGTCTCAAGTACACCCATCACCGTTATCTTTCCACCACGGACATCATCTATACGCTTGCTTCGGATACGATTGAGAAAAAGATAAAGTGCAGATCGTAGTGATGAACCGGCCAAAACGCTTAGTAGTCTATTAAAATAGAAAAGCTCTTCAAGTACGATCTCCTTTACAGAGGCTTCGGGCTCTTCCTCTAGAAAAGCATAGATGACAGAACTAAAGTCACACTCCTGCACATCTGCTTTATAGTGAGGTGATATGACATCTAGATCAGCCGTACCCAACCTATCTATTCTGGCTCTGTTTTGAACACCGGGGTTATCCAGATAAGCCATCACAGCATGAAGTCTCTTGACGACATGACTTTCATTCATACTGATACCCATAGCAAGATTAAAGTTCTTCTCACTATCAAAACGGTGGATATGGCGGGCAAACTCTTCATCGGGCAAGACGACCACTATCTTATCGGGTCCCATACCACTCTCTATGAACGCATAGACCTGCTGCTTGATGAATGCCACCTGAAGTAACCGTTCGCCAAGAGTCTCACAGATCATCTCTGTATCTGACTCTACACTCCACGATTCTCCTACCTGAAGGGAATTCATGTCTATAGACTGTACACTGTCCTTACATACCTCAATACCAAGCCGCTCTAGCTTCTGTTGCATCTTATGATTAAAACGGTTTGCAGTGAACAGTAGTGAGAAGTCGATCTCTTCTGCAGAACCCTCGATTATCTCCATCTCAAAGTCGGTAAGATAACCCTCTACCACCAGCTCGGCAGCACCCAGGCTTCTTATATAAGCTTTGTTGAGACGATACATCTTTGGTAAGAAGATAGGATCAAGTACTTTTTTATGCATACATATCTTCTCATAACGTTCATACAGTTCGATCAGTATACTGATATGCTCTTCATAATCACCATATGTGTCTGCTGACTCAAGTGCTGAGATATCTATCAGCTCACCGGAGAGTTCCTCAAAAAAACGAAAAAGATAAGTGGCATTCTTGGTAAAGGTAAAAAAGTCACGTTCGATATACAGGCTTTGAAAAGCAGTAAAATCAGCAGCTTCCAAAAGAAGAAGTGTCCGTGTGTCATCATCGACACGTTCATAGCCATCTACGACTACAGCTCGTTGTAAGAACTCACCCATTGTGATGTAACGTGGCAAAAAGGTATCTTGTTGGCTTTCATGCAGTATCTTCGCGCGGATCGCGCGCGAGGTAGGGAGTATTGTCGTAAGATCAGCCATACAGCCAGATCTTAATACTCGAATGTATTAGGGTTTCGGGTATCTGCTTTTAAGTTATAGTAACGTTCGTTCTCACCGACGACGACGTGTGCCATCAAGTTCCAGCGTCCTGGATTCGCGATCTCTACCTCTTTAAAGGTGTATACACCTTCTTCTACTTTTGGGTCTTCGATGATGATGTCCAGATCATTATGTCCTGGATGCGTGATGATCAGTTTGATCTTTGCATCATCGACTGCGTTTTGTTCTTTATCAGTCACTCTATAGATGACGACAGCATGCTTCTGATCGAGACTTTCACTGATATACTCTATGTCATAGTTTCTATCAAATTGGATCTGCGCATTGATAAAACTGTTTACATTATTATCATAATCATGATAATCCTGCATATTATGATCACTCATCTGTACTGGGTTCTCTAGTGCGACCATTATCGTAGCCACGGAAGCACCTACTATCAGTAAGATCGAGATAGTAATGGCATAGGGCCAGTAGAGTGCTTTATTCTGTTTGCTCATTCTCTCTCTTCTTTCTAAAATATTTCTGCTTTATATACATCAATAATGCGTAGAGGATTGTCCCATAAAAGACTAAACGTAAGATGTTGATAAAATCCTTACTTCCGCTGCCTGCCGCTTTCTTAAGTTCTACGCCTTTTGATGCGGCTATCTGTTCTGCTGTGTCACTATATCCGTTGAAGAGACCAACAGAATACTTGGAAGTAATATCTTTATCTTTTGCTTTTTGTGATATGACGGGTAGTATCGTGCCACCATAATTACTCATCAGCTCTTTCATCTCATCAAAAGACCTGGCAAACATGATAGTACTGACTACCGCCCCTATAAAAGTACCGTTGGGACTAAGGATCTGCTTTTTATCAAAATCGTTATATAAAGACGCCGGATGAGCTAGGATGTCGACTTGTTTGTCCAGTTCAGAAAAACCAAGTATGACAAATGGCTCTTTTAGATCTTTAGCCAGATCCAGCTCATACTCTGCTATAGTCTGATTGTTCTCTAGTTCACGTATCATCACAAGATAAAGACTAATACCTGTAGTCTCATAGAGTTCTTCACCTATAGCATCGATCTGCTCGGCAAAATCAGGATTACTGACGACTTCATCTTTATATAAATATTCTGCAAATAGTGTTGTTGAAAAAAACAGGGTGAGGGTGAGGGCCACCAGCCCTCGTGTCAGTATCAAATCTATCAACCGACGTATAGGTGGTTTGGAGTCACTACAGCCCATAAAGTATATGCAGCCATGATGACCAGGCCCCATGAAATTATCTTATCCATTCGGCGCTCCTTATTTAGACCAGTCAAGATGTTTAACGTTTTCAACGCTATTCATCCTGATGCTCTGTTCATCTTCGATCTGATAATAGTTATCAGCACTTGCCTGCTGTACACCAATAGCCCACATAGTAAGGCCGGCAAGAATACTCAGTAATAAGAGTGTTGCGACGACCATACCAAGCATTCCATCAAGTCTACAGAAGACACTTCTATTAGAGTTAGTCCAATTCTCTTGGCTCATAAATGCTCCTTATTTACTGATGTTGGCGATATATGCGCCTACAGCTTGTTTTTGCTTATCGTTCAGTCTGTCGAACTTAGGCATGACGCCGATAGCACCTTCTTTACCATGGTCAACTACTGAAGCTACAAAAGCTTGTGTGAATTCCTTGATATTTGGAGCAACAAACTCCATACCTTCACCGTTTTCACCGTGACATGCAGCACAAGTTCCGGCAAAGATATCTGCACCGTCACCCGTCATACCGTCCGCCACATATTTAGAGATAGTCGCTATCTCAGCATCTGTGATCAAGGCACCTGTCGAAGCATTGAAAAGACCGTTACGATCTGGCATCGGAGCAGCAAAGCCCAAAGTCTCAGAACCGTTCTCAACAACATACTTGACAGATATCTCTTCTTCACGTACATTTAGATTGGCTGCTTTTCCGTCAATACCGTCTGCAGTCAGACCGTGACATACTTTACACTCTGCCAGATAGACAGACTCACCCATCTCTATCAGACGATCGCCCGTGATGTCTGCATACTGCGATTTGAACTTCGCATCATGCGCTTCGACAGCTTCATTATACTCGCCGATCTGGGAATAGGCATTTACTGGATAACCAGCGATAAAATACCACATACCCCAGACCATTGTCAGCAAGAAAGTAACAGCCCAACCCATTGGAAGTTCGTTCTTATATTCGCCGATACCATCCCAGTTCTCATCTGCCAGTTCACCAGTCGCGGTGTCTGACTGCATCTGTTTGACATATTTAACAACTACAAATACTGTTATGAGTACTAGTACTACTGCACCAGCTACTGCAAGTTGATTGACAATATCTTCACCCATGCCGCCTTTTGAACCGCCTACAGCCATCCAAGTAAAGCCCAGCATCGCTACGGTGATGATGACTCCCCAAAGCATCAACTTATTCATTTATGCCTCCTTTTTTTCGATCTCTTTTTCAGAGATCGTTTCTACCGGTTTATCGGTAACCTCATCATTTAAAGCGATATCACCATATTTTTCATAGTCACGCTCCCCTTTTCGTTCACTGCTGTATAGATGGTAGATGTACCCATAGAGTACAAGTACCAAAAACCCAGTGAAGAAGAAGTAGGCATACGCCTGAATGTCAGCAATATCCACTTTAGGCCTTTTCTTACTTCAGACTGTTCATATATGCGATCAACGCGACGATCTCAGGAATCTGACCGTTCGCTACCGCATCTTTGACATCTTGGTTCTTCATATCTTCAGCGACAAGCTTAGCTTCTTCAAGTGCAGAAGCGTGAGCTCCTTCCAGAGAATCAGCAAGTGCAACAGTAGATGTTGAACCATCTTTCATAGGAATCGGCTTGTTATAAGGCACATTAAATACGCTCTCAATAGTCAATTGCTCTGCATATGCAGTGTCGACATCAGCTATATTAGTGAACATCCATTTGTATGCCGGCATGATCGAACCAGGTACTACACCTGCAGGATCATACATATGGTTCTCATGCCAGTCAGTAGTACGGTAGTTACCTACACGCATCAAGTCTGGACCAGTACGCTTAGAACCCCATAGGAACGGGCGATCATAAGCATACTCACCACTCAGGCTGTAGTGACCATAACGGTCTGTCTCAGCTTTGAATGGACGGATAAGCTGTGAATGACAAGCATTACAGCTATTTTTAATATAGACATGACGACCAGCAAGTTCCAAAGTCGAGTATGGAGCCGTACCGATAGTCGGACGAGATGCCTGCGCAAAGTTTGGCAGGATCTCAATAAGACCTGCAAACGCGATTGTCAGGAACACAGCTACCGCGAAAAAGAACGGGCGTTTTTCTAACCAATGAAACATTATTTTCCCCTTTCCTTACGCTGCCATAGGCGTAGCAGATTGAAGCTCATTTTCCTCAACAGGACGAGCAGACATAGTCTTATAGATGTTGTATGCGAACATAAAGAAACCTATAAGATAGAGTAGACCACCAACTGCACGAATAGTGTAGTAAGGGTGAAGGACAGTCACAGTATCGATGAACGAGTAAGCTAGGTTACCGAACTCATCGTGTGCACGCCACATCATACCCTGAGTGATACCTGCGATCCACATAGATGTGAAGTACAGTACGACACCCAGTGTCTGGATCCAGAACTGTGTAGTCATCAACGCTTTAGAGTAAAGCTCACGTTTAAAGACACGTGGAGCCATATGGAAAAGTGCTGCCATGATCATGAAACCGACCCAACCAAGGACACCATCATGTACGTGACCGACGATCCAGTCTGTAAAGTGTGCCAATGCATTGACTGATTTAATAGCCTGAATAGGACCTTCAAGTGTTGAGAACATATAGAAAGTCGAAGCCAGTACCATAAACTTGATCAATGGAGATGAAGCGACTTGTTGCCACTCACCCTTCATAGTCAGAAGCATATTGATCGCAGAACCCCATGAAGGGAGGATCAAGATCACTGAGAAGACAGAACCCATTGTCTGCATCCAGTCAGGGACAGTAGAGAAGAGAAGGTGGTGTCCACCAGCCCACAGATATACGAACATCAGTCCCCAGAAAGAGAGAAGTGAGAGTTTATATGAGTAGACGGCCTGACCAGACTCTTTTGGCAGGAAGTAGTAGATCATTGCAACAATAGGCACGGTGAAACCGAACGCGACCGCATTGTGACCATACCACCACTGTACCAGTGCATCATTCGTACCTGAGTACATCGAGACTGAGTGATACCATGCGCCAATACCGCCTGAAGCGAAATAAGTCGGTACTTCCATGTTGTTAAATAGGTAAAGCATAGCTATACCAAGGAAAGTAGCGATGTAGTACCAAATAGAGATATAGAGAGATCGTTCACGGCGAATACCGATAAGACCAAAGACACTAATACCCCATAGTACCCATACGATGACGATAGCGATATCAATAGGCCACTCAAATTCAGCGTACTCTTTAGATGTCGTAATACCCATAAAAAGTGATACTACTACAGCAGCGACACCTACGACGTACAACCAAAAGTGTAGTTTACCTATAAACATCAAGAAACCTGATTCTGCCATCGATACTTTAAGAACACGTTGTCCTATATAGTACCAAGTCGCAAAAACACCACTTAACGTAAAACCAAAAATTACTGCATCTGTATGCAGCGGACGAAGACGACTAAAGTTTGTGTACTCCGCTAACCCTTCACCTAACAATAGGTTAATGCTTGGGAAAGCAAGTTGAAACGCTAAGATCACACCGATGAGCATGCCTACGATCCCCAAAACGATCGTTGTAAACATGAACAACTTTGCAACCGAATAGTCGTACTCTAATGGACGATTTTCCATATACAGCCTCCTTAAGATTCAAAGCATAAAAGCTTATGATTAACATTTCTGTAACAATCATAAGCTATTAGACACGATATATTAGCAATCAGAGTGTGTTAAAAACCTTAAAGATGGAAATTTTCCTGAGGGATAATGCTAGATGGTAACTTTTTAAGGATGGTTTAATATTCGTGGGTAATATTGAAACATCTTATTTTACACGACGAAAGATATAGAGTTTTTTCCCTCCTGTCAAAGGAGGATCGGTGAGTGTTTTTAACTGTCTCTCAGCGTTTGATAAGACGTAAGAACTCACCAAATATATAACGGCTCTCTTTGGGTCCCGGACTTGATTCAGGGTGATGCTGAACAGAGAAGATCGGAGAGTCGTTGTACTTCAATCCTTCGATGGTATTATCAAAGAGATTGGTATGCGTCACTTCAGCGATCGCTGTGATCTCATCAGGGACGTTGTAGTTATGGTTCTGAGCCGTTATCTCCACCATACCCGTCGCTTTGTTCTTTACCGGGTGGTTCCCGCCATGATGACCATACTTCAGTTTAAAGGTATCATAGCCGTGCGAGATAGAGAGCAGCTGGTGACCCAGACAGATACCGAACATCGGTACTTTCTCTGCGATAAGTATCTTGATCTGCTCCTGTTCCGCTTTCAGTACTAAGGGGTCTCCCGGACCATTTGACAAAAAGACACCATCGATCTCACCAGCCTTATAACGACTGCTGAGATCATCACCACTAAAGGTGTTTGGTACAAGCTCTACTTCGATACCAGCCTGTGTGATCTCGTTGAGGATATTACGCTTTACACCAAAATCGATCGCTACGATCTTTGCCTCGGAAGAAGGAGCCTTGTTATAAGAGAACTCCTGTGGGTCATAGGTCCCGTTCGGATGGATATAAGCCTCTTTCGTACTGACCTCTTCGATATAGTTCACCTCTTCGATACGCGGCGCATCTTCAAGGATCTTTTTAAGATCAGCTTTCTCACTGATCTCTGTAGAGGCCACCATCATCATCGAACCCTCTGCACGAAGAGTCTTTGTGAGGTAACGGGTATCTATATCGCAGATGCCCATGACTCCCTGTTCTTTAAGAAAGTCTGCGAGAGATCCCTCTGCACGAAAACTAGAGTACCGCTCCTGATACTTACGGACGATCATGCCTTTGGCGTGGGCACTACGACTCTCCATATCCTCACTGTTCACACCCACATTGCCGATCTCAGGCATCGTAAACGTGACGAACTGACCAGCATAAGAGGGATCAGACATTATCTCCTGATAACCACTCATCGATGTGTTAAATACTATCTCACCCGTGAGTGTCGTCTCTGCACCAAAACTTGAGGCTTCCAATAAGGTACCGTTCTCAAGATATATCCACGCTTTTTGCATTATGCCATCCCTCTTTTTTTCAACTCTTCAAGATAGTGTTTCTCGAAAAGGATATCATACTCATCAGTACCCGGAATAAGCTTACGCTTGTAAGAGCGCAACTTCTCGATCACTGCACTTTCGATCTCACCAGTATCAGCAATAAAGCCTGTGATAGCATCATAGATGATGTTCTTGATACGGTTCTCATTGACCTCATAATGGATAAGGTCCTCTTCATACAATCCATCGAGAATAGTGTGTGCCAGATCAGAGAAACGCTCTTCATAAGAGAGTATGACTCCAAATTCTTCTGCAAGTTTCTTCTTTATCATAAAGAAAAGCTGACGTTCGTCTGCCAGGTAGAAGTCGATCTGCTCTTCGTTCTCATCGACTATATCATGTACCTTTTCTTCAAGGACCATCTCTTTTTTGACGTTCTCGATAAGATGCTTCTCAGCCTCGAATGCCACACCATCGAGTCCGTGCGTCATCGTGATGACACCACTGCGATTAAGGTCTACAGCGATCTTGTTCGCAATATGTTTTACATGCGTAAGAGTCAGTTTCATTAGAACACGCCCATCTGTACAAATTTTTTGTATTTTATCGCAGGGAAGGTAAATATCTGATTAGAGGTACTACACAGATATCAGTGGTGTCGCTACTTCTGCTCCTGTGTCAGGAAACGCGTGATCTTTGCTGCTTTATCTGAGCTCATCTTGGCCAATATCTTACCAGTAGTCGCAGGCTTAAGTGATGCTAATATCTTTGATGCTTCTGCCGTCTCCATATCTGCGAGTATCTTTGCAGAAGCAGCAGGTTTCATCTTGGAGTAAGTACGGGCGATCTTGTCCATCTTTACGGCTTTGATCTCTTCAAGTACTTTATTGTTCTCCTCCAGCATCTTTTCGATACGGCTCTCTTTCTCGATCACCTGCTGGAGCTTCGACTCCACTTCCGCTTCACGCTCTGTCACACGCTCCGCTTTTTTACCCAACAGATCATCCGTAGCACTCTTGAGTGCATCAAGTGACTGTTTTTGCTCATCAATACGTTCAAGCTCCAAGATAAGCTCGCCCTTGCGCTCTTCAAATATCTTAGTACACTCAAATAGCTTCTCACTAGTCTGAAAGGCAAAGAGTGGAACAGAAAAAAGTAGTGCTAGAAACCATCTTCTCATCTATTTCTCCGATTGAAACCATAAGTCTGTATCGCTATCTCATCAAGCTCATTGGCTACTGCCCGTTTCTGCTCTTTGAGGATCTTCTTCACCTGTTCAGCATCGAGGTATTTGAACTTCTCATACTCTATCACAGAAGCTTTAAGCAGCTCTCTAGCCTTTTCTGCCTGTTTACGTGCATATTGAAGCCAATGGCGCCTATCATCGATGATGGAGCGTTGTGCAGTCAGTTTCGTACGCGCCTGCAGAAGCTCTGCCGCAGGACCTGAATCAGGTATATCTGTCGTGTTTAGTTCTGTATAGGCAAGTTCCAGAGCATGTTCGGCATTATTGATAGACTCATTAGCTGATTGCAACTCTTGCTCGCATTTATCCATATCGTTCTTCTTTACTCTGACAAGAGGGGTAAAGCGTGTTCTCATGGAGTGATCCTGGTTTTAAAGGGGAGAGATGCGCAGAGGAGAAAGGGAAGTGATCTATCTAAGCTTGATCTCTTCAAAATCTCCCCCTGCTATGGTCTTTTATAGTAGGATAGTGTCGTTTCTATCCGGTGATGTCGATATCATACCGATCTTTGTCTGAGTCATCTCTTCGATCGCAAGAAGGTAGCTTTTGGCTGTCTCAGGAAGGTCTTCGAACTTTCTTACACCTTCTGTCTTATCCCATCCAGGGAAGCTTTTATAGATCGGTTTAGCATGTTCCATATCTAATGGCATGTGATCGATCTGCTGACCATCGACTTCATACGCAACACAGACCTTTACTTCATCAAAACCATCGAGGACATCGAGTTTCATGACAGAAAGATCATCACACCCATTGATACGGCTTGCAAAACGGCAAGCTACTGCGTCAAACCAACCACATCGGCGCGGCCGTCCAGTAGTAGTACCGAACTCATTACCCTGCTTACGAAGACGATCGCCCTCTTCACCAAAATCCTCTGTCGGAAATGGTCCATTACCTACACGGGTACAGTAGGCCTTGACGATCCCAGTGATCTTACCGATGTCTTTAGGACTCACACCCAGACCCGTACAAGCACCTGCTGAGATCGTCGAAGAGCTTGTCACATAAGGGTAAGTCCCGTGATCGATGTCAAGAAGTGTCCCCTGTGCACCTTCTAACAAGAGTCGCTTATCATCCTCAAGCAGTTTCCATGCCATCTGTGTCGTATTAGCGAGGTATGGAAGCAGTTTTTCTGCATAGTCGGTCAGTTCTGCTCTGATATCAGCTTCATCGGGACGCTCGATCTCCAGTGCATCCAAGATCGGCTTGTTCTGTACAAAATATTCCTGGACATTCGCGGTAAGCGCATCGATATCTCTAAGCTCTCCCAGTCTGAAACCACCGCGTGCGATCTTCTCAGAGTAAGCAGGCCCG
The DNA here is from genome assembly GCA_016744575.1 of Sulfurimonadaceae bacterium. GTDB lineage: Bacteria > Campylobacterota > Campylobacteria > Campylobacterales > Sulfurimonadaceae > BB26. The sequence goes on from JADGEC010000001.1 coordinate 70,707, forward strand.
ATACCCCGTCCTGTCGTACCAATAGCTTTTTTACCACGTAACTTCTCTCTTGCCTGATCGATAAGAATATGAAAGTTCAATATCATGTGGGCTGACTCACTGACGAAGAGGCGACCAAGAAGGCCGTCAAACTGCTTCATCTCTTTGATGAGCGCTTCCGGAGAGACGACCACTCCGTTGCCGATGATGTTCACTGCATCCGGGTTCAGGACTCCCGATGGGATCAGGTGAAGAGCATAGGTCGTGCCATCTACGACAATGGTATGACCAGCATTATGGCCTCCCTGGTAACGAGCTACCGCGTCATACTTTTGTGCCAAAAGATCGACGATCTTCCCTTTTCCTTCGTCTCCCCACTGGATACCGACTATCTGATCTGCTTTCATATCTTCTTCCCTGTATAAATAGTTATTTTTCTAATCTCTCTATCAATGTATCTGTGTAGATCGCGAAACCTACTGATGAGACCTCATCGTTCTTGTAACGCCCACCGCGTGCATAGACCTCATTACCCTCGATCATACGGAAGAAGAGCTCATCATAATAGAGCATCTTCGCATAGTAAAGTGGAGCAAGTACTGTATTATCATAAGCAAGCTCTGCACTCAACTCTTTCATCTTCTGCAGTTCCGTTTTGATAGCATCAGGTACCATCTCCATCACTTCATCGATCTGCGATTCGTGCTGAAGGTAGACCAGTCTGTCAAGCCAATCGATCTTCAAAGAAAGGAACTTCTCTATGTTGATATGGCGAAAATCATCCAGACTCAGGTCCAGAGTCTCTGCCAGGACCTTGGGGATATTGATATTACTGATCTGAAGCAGTGGCTTCAATCGAAGACGATCGACGATCTTGATCGCCTGGTCGAGTACATTGGCGACATTAGACTCACCTATATACTCAGCACCGACCTGATACTGCTCTGCTGAAGGGTAGCGATAGACCGGCTGAATATAGAACCACTTCTTATGGACCGTATTTCGACCAAGACGTTTGTCGATGATGCGGACGACGTCTATGGTCGAATCTGCCCGTAGGCTTACCTGATAGTTCTTCGAGTCATTGACCCTGATCAGCTCCCTCTCATCCGAGATACTCTGATGCTGATGATAGGAGAAGAGCGGTGTCACTATCTCCTCAAATCCATTCTCATGGAGGATATCGCTGGCTATGCCCTCTATCTCACGTTTTTTTCTGGCAGCACTACCAAAGTAGAGTCGGCTTCCTGTTGGGATCTCATGTTCAAAAATCATAGTCCGAAAAATACCTCATTAAATATCTTGGTGGCTGTAGCATCATAGTCACGACGTCCAAGTCTGTGCAGTGCCAGTTCGACACTATTGACGACCCATGCAGACTCATACGGCTCTATCAGTCCCATCTGGTTGATACGGAAGATCTTCCCTTTCAGATGGTCCTGACCGCCTGCGACATTGACACCGAACTCTGTTTTTAGCATTGTACGTATCTCTGACGCATTCGCATCATCGATCGTCGTCATGCTCGCCGCCGGAGTGTTCGGGTAGATATGCAGACCGATAGCTTTTAGTGCCTCACGTGTCGCTTTCGCACGTTTTTCTGTCACGGTATAAAGGGCATCAAAGCCACTCTCGTCGATCTCGTTCAAAATCGCTTCAAGACCGATGATCAGTGTCGTAGCAGCTGTGTAGGCCGTTGTGTTCTTACGCTGCTGCTTTATTTCCGAAGCAAGGTTCAGATAGTAGCCTTTGCCGCTGCCTATCTTCGCTATCGCTGCAGTACTTAGTCCTAAGATAGCCAGACCTGGAGGCAACATCAACGCTTTTTGGCTTCCAGCGATGAGACAGTCGATGTTCGTCACGTCGATCGGTTCCACACCGACTGCAGTGATACCGTCAGCTATGATCATGATACCCGGTCGTATCACTTTGGCGGCCGCTGCTATCTTTTCTACCGGATGGCGAAGTCCACCGGCAGACTCGGAGATCTGGATGGCAATAGCATCGATGTCAGAGTCAGCCTGAAGTGCCGCTTCGATATCTTCTACCTTTGCAGGGGTGTCCCACGCATATTTGAGTTCGACATTGGCGATACCATGTGCGACTGCGATCTTACCAAAACGCTCACCGAACTTTCCGGCATTGACTGTCAGGATCTTAGTCGCTGTCAGGTTTGTCACTGCCGCTTCCATAGCACCCGTACCTGATGAGCTCAACATGACTACTTCATCTGTCTTAAAGAGTCTGAAAAGCAGTGCTCTGGCACGTTCAAAGATCGCTTCGAACTCCGGTGTACGGTGATGGATGGTCACATCCGCCATCGCTTTACGGACATTCTCAGGTACCGGAGTCGGGCCGGGAGTAAAAAGCAACATCGATTTTCCTTAGACTTTTTTATGCTTATGAGTCAGATATACCAATATCACTCACCTCAGTATGCTCATTTTCAAAGCCGCGTATTGTATCCAAAGCTCTTTTATAATACTATTAACCCCGATAAAGCAACCCCTTTCATCTATCATCTACGCACATAACAAACCAAAATATCCCATACAATGGATATCACAAAATAACCACATCTCATCTTTTTCGATGATTTCTATGGTATCTATCAGGATTAATGCTACAATTCCAGAAAGCATCATGAAAGTTTCCCTATGACTATATTTGATTCGATCATCCTCGGTATTGTCGAAGGTATCACCGAATACCTTCCCGTTTCGTCGACTGCACATCTTTTCCTCACCGGGCAGATGCTCGGGCTGGAGCAAAACGACTTCACCACAGCCTATGAGATCATCATCCAGATGGCACCGATATTCTCCGTCATGCTTATCTACTGGGCACGACTCTTTCAAAGTAAAGAGCTTTGGATGAAGCTTATCATCGCTTTTATCCCGACTGGTGCTGTCGGTTTTCTATTTCATGAGCAGATCGAAGCGATGTTCTCGGCCAATTCGACGGTAGCACTGATGATCATTACCGGTGTCGCCTTTTTACTCATAGAGTATTTCTACCGAGAGAAAGACCATCACGCCTCTGATCTTAAGGATGTCACTATCAAGCAGTCGATCTATATCGGGCTGTTTCAAGTCCTGGCACTTGTCCCAGGAGTCTCTCGCTCCGGATCGACGATCTTGGGTGCCATGCTCGTAGGTCTCAAACGTGATGTAGCCATGAGCTTCTCATTCCTGCTTGCTATCCCGACTATGGGAGCAGCCTCAGGTTATATGCTCTTAAAAGAGTACAGTAACCTCTCGATGGAGCACTTCTGGCTTCTAGCCGTTGGTTTTGTCGTCTCATTTGTCGTAGGCTGGGTAGCTGTCAAGGCCTTTTTAGCCATTGTAGCCCGTTACAGCTTCACCCCATTTGGGATCTATCTTATCGCGTCAGGTCTACTCTTTGGGATCTTCGGAATAAACCTCGATTGATCTGACTCTAAGTCTATCATGTGCTTCGAAATGGCACATAACACACGTCTTCGGAACCGGAGAGTCTTAGGAATGCTAACCCTTGGCACTCTCCACTATGACTCCCGAACTGCGGAGGCAAAGCCTTCCGATTCCAAACCTCATATAGCTATTACGACTCTTGCCTTGATGGCATTGACTTCCCCGTGCTTAGCGGTGTCCACGCTGTTTTTTGATATTCGCTACAAGCAGATTTGCAAGTGATAAAGCTTTAGAGCGATGAGAGAGTGCTGATTTGACATCTGCATCGAGCTCGCCGAGCGTCTGTTCAAAGCCCTCCGGGATGAACATCGGATCATAACCGAAACCTTTCTCCCCACGAGTCATCGGGATCACCTTTCCATACATCCAACCATGCACAGTCTGCTCACCCTCTTTTGAGATGATAGCGATAGCTGCCGTATAGTGTGCCTCAGACTCATGCACACCTTCTGCTTTGAGGGCTTCTACAAGAGCATAAAGGTTATCTTTGTCGGTGACATCCTTCCCCGCATAGCGGGCACTATAGATCCCTGGTGCACCATCTAGGACATCTACACTTATACCACTGTCATCTGCAAGGACGATAGCTTCATCATCCTCTAATGCCACATAGACAGCTCTGGCTTTTATCAGCGCGTTGCCTTTAAAGGTATCTGCATCCTCGATTATCTCGAACTCATCCATAAGCTCACTATAGGGTACGACTTCAAAATCACGGCACATGGCTTTGATCTCACGGACTTTTCCACGATTGGACGTAGCTAACACTAATCTCATCACACTTTCCTTACTGCAATCTTTAGTCGTTCAAAGATCGTCGGTCTTAATATCTATGACCACTCTAGGGTATTATAATGGCGCAATTTTAACCAAGAGCACCTAAATAATGTATAGGGTGCTCTGTCCTGAGGTCTTTGAATGTTTAAGAATGTAATGCCGCTCTCTGCTATCTTGTCCCTGCGCTTTTTGGGTCTCTTCCTGGTCCTACCCGTACTCTCCATCTATGCCATGGGTATGGAAGGTGCCACACCCTTGCTTGTCGGTGTCATCGTCGGTGGTTATGCACTGACTCAGGCACTGCTTCAAGTGCCGTTTGGCACGATGAGTGACCGTATCGGTCGTAAACTGACCCTACTGATAGGGCTTGTGATCTTTCTCATCGGTTCTGTCATCTGTGCTTTGAGTGATGACATCTATATGTTGATGCTTGGACGTTTCTTACAAGGAGCAGGCGCTATCGGTTCTGTCATCACCGCGATGATCAGCGACCTTGTCCCTGAAGAGGTACGTGGTAAAGCGATGGCGATGATGGGTGGTTCCATAGCGATCAGTTTCGCATTGGCGATGGCGCTTGGACCCGTACTGGGTGCAGCCTATGGTGTCAGTACACTCTTCTGGATCACAGCAGGTCTTTCTATAATGGCGATGATACTGCTTTTTACCAAAGTCCCTACACCGCCACGTATCCGCCACATCTATCACAAGACGGCCAAGATGTCAGATATCCTCAAAGACCCTGATCTTCTGAGTATGATCATCATCAACGGTATGCAGAAAGGTCTGATGACCATCGCCTTTGTATTGATCCCTATCATCCTGGTCGACCCACAGCACGGGTTTGGCTGGGAGAAGGCTGAACTATGGAAGGTCTACATACCGGCTATGATCTTCGGACTTGTCGCCATGGGACCTGCCGCAGTCTTTGGTGAGAAGTACAACAGACCAAAAGAGATCTTCCTTGTCTCTATCTTGCTCTTTATCACTGCATTTCTACTGATGGGTTATGCGACGACTGATGGACTCTTCATACTCGGTGTCATCAGCTTCTTCATCGGTTTCAATATGATGGAGCCTCTAGTACAGTCAATGATCTCAAAATTTGCTAAAGTCCATCAAAAAGGGGCAGCACTGGGCATCGGTAACTCGGTAGCATATTTCATGACCTTTCTCGGTGGTACCATCGCAGGTCTCTACCTCGACTTCTCAGACCGTCAGACACTTGGACTGACACTGGGCATCATCGGTACACTCTGGCTGCTCTGGACACTTAGACTCAACAATCCACATAAACACAGTCATCTCTTCATCCCACTCGCTGATATCGATCAGGAGAAGCTAAATGGCCTCGAACATGAGCATATTGCTGAATGGTATATCAATGAGACTGAAGACCTTGCTGTAGTAAAATATCGCAGTGCAGAGCTTGATGAGGAGAGTATCAAAGCCAAGATCATCAAGTAGTCTTTTATGGCTTCTTGACCCTCCCTCTTTTAATACACCTACAGATCTACTTCTCTTATGAACCTTTGCAAAAAAAGAGCATAGGCTCCAAAGAGCCTGTGGTGTCAGATGATGACATCTACAGCGTCATCGATCTGCAAGAGGACATTCAATGTACTGTCACTACTTTGGTACTGCGTCGGGTCTAACTGGACCCACTCATTCGCATCCAGTGTCACGCTGTCATCACTTTCACCATGTATTACGAGGGTGTTGTCATCATCACTCATACTGATGACATCGCTCACTTCTATATTTGTCAGATCGATCGCACCATTGGAGAGTGAGATCTCATCGATGTCACTCACTAACGAAGCTACATCAGAGAGGTCGACCGTACCGCTATCGTTGAGACTAAGGATACGTATTGGTGTACCATCAGTGTCAAGTGAGCCACTTTCTGTCACTGTTGTCAGACCTGGATGTTCTACTACAGCTAAAGCCGAGTCTGCACTGGTGCTATCAGCACCTTCTACTCTTACCTCGACATTATCATAAGTGATACCACTATCATTATCCTCAGTATTGAGACCAATGATCCCTATAGCAGGATGTTCTTGCGGAGCATGCAGCATCTCTGTACCATCGATAGAGACCGTTATGCCATCTGTGGCTGAGGCACCCACCTCAAGCTTGAAAACGTTGGGCAGATCAATATGATCGACCTTATCAAGTACTACCTCCACGCCATCGACGACTTTGACAAGGAGAAGGTCTTTATGACTGCTTCTGGACGCATATTGACCGTAATCGTCCCATTTGACCATATAGTAGTTCTCATGGTCCTCATAGCTAAAGGTGAGACCAGCATTATTATTCCAGCCTGAGAGAAAAGGCGAGACATCTGCAGAGATGGCGTAGTCTCTACTGCTGGCATGTTCACCCATATCATGAGCCAGGATACCATAGGCAGAGTTACTCTGTTCACCCGCCCTTCCGCCACTGACTTGCCAATTCCCAGTATCGACTCCGTTATAGCCCGAATTTAAATCCGAAGTGCAATCTTTGATTTAAAGATCATACCTCAATTCTCTTAAGCTGCTGATTCTATCTCATGAAACACCTCGTATGGAGTCC
>JADGEC010000074.1 GCA_016744575.1 Sulfurimonadaceae bacterium
GGCTGTCGCTGTATCGTGATCTCTTCATAGAAAACTCCTATTCATAGTATATGAGAATTCTCTACTTTTGGAAAGGCTTACTTTTCGGGAGGATTACCCCATCATCTACGGTGTTAGGCTTTTTTGCATCGACCAGTTTGTCCTTTAAGACTCTGCTCTCTAGCTAATAGATCCCGCTCTTGTTTAAAGTAGTACCTCTTGATCGAGGTCAGTATTAGATAGAAGGATGTTGCCTTAGGTAGCTTAGAAAGAAGAAAATGGCAGTTATATATAATATTAATTGACAAAAAATAATATATTCTGTTATTATTAATATCTAGACAGTCGAATTATTTAAGGTCTAGATATACTCTAGATAAAGGAGACTTATGGTGAGACAGACTATACGGCAGCCGGTATTCACAGTTGATGAAGGTGTCAGTCTTTTTTTGCAGAAACAGGGACTTGAACTGACAACAGCGAAAGATAAAGCCAGAGGTGTGTTTGGTACTTCTATGCTTGATATAACAGCAGGTATGCACAACCTCTATAGTCATTGTCATGGAGATGTATCCATGGCTGACCTCTATCATATCGCGTCTAGACGCGCTTTGACGAATGTGAAGATCGACCTGGTCTCATACGATTCGCTTGTCAGTCTTATCCAAGAGATAAAAGGTTTTGGACTAAGAGTGGACGAATTAAAGAGACTGCAAGCCGTCGCAGCCGAGAACAAGGCCTTGGCACACGTATTACCTTGAGGGGATCTCCATCAAGACAGCGATCGTCTGCTGTTCTTTTGAGTCGTTATCATCACTGATCATCAGGTAAAGATCATCATAAAGATAGGTAAGCCCTTCAAAATTATCGAGCATCCATCCTTCTTTACTCTTCAGTCGTGCTAAGAGAGTCGAAGGGCACTGCTTCTTCTTTTTACACTCCCCAATATTTACTTTCTGAAGTGTGACGGTCCATTTATCCTTCTTTTTGGTACGCTCCAGGACGAGGATGTCACCATCAGGCATCGCTTCTATCGCAGCGATCTTTCCCAAAGCTGAGATCTTCCAGCGCTCTTTTTTGCTGTAGAGGGTATGGGTCTTTTTTTTATGCTTCTTCAGCGCCATCTCGGGAGTAGTGATGATGCCGTAAGAGTCATGGTAGGTGACAGCTTCAAGTGCATCATTAGGATCGCGATAGGCATCGATCTCTTCGAGGTCTTTATGGATCTTGATCTTTTTTAGCCGGTTGCCCTTTTTATCGAAGAGGATGACTCGAGGGTCACGTTCAAAACTGACAAGAAGATCACCTTTATAGAGGTTCAGCCCTTCACTGTCACGTTTAGACTTTTTGTAAGGCTTTCCCTTCTTATCTCTTAACTTATAGCTGTCGCTCAGACGGATACTATCTATCTTCTTACTCTCGATCGAGATCTTAAGGTGGAAGAGGATCCCTTTGTCATTGATGGCGTAGAGCATAGCATCACTGTGATCATAGGCAAGATCAGAGATCTCTACAAAGCTGTTCTTCTTATGCTCATCAAACGTGAGGACTTTCGCATCAAGTATCTTCATATTGGAGACTCCTTTATAGCTGCTATCCGATGGCGTGATATCGATAGTGCGCATTGCAGAGAACAGAGTGGATGCCACCACCAGCAGCAAGAGTAGAGTGCGCACCGTTTATCGGTTTTCGCGCTCTTGCATGATATCACCAAGGAAGGTCTCAAGGTCATACTTGTTACGCTGTTCTGGGGTCATGACATGGATAAGGATGTCACCGAGATCGATGACGACCCACTCTCCACTGATCTCTACGCCTAAGAACTCCTCTTCAGGTTTTAGACCTTTTTTCAAATGGTCCAGAAGGGCTTCTGTGTGACGCTCTCCAAGTGAGGACGCGATGATGACGTAGTCGACGAAATAGTCGCGCTCTTTAAGGTCAAAGACCTCGATAGCTTCGGCTTTGTTGATGTCAAGGATATGACTGATCTTCTCAATTCTTTTTTGCATGTGTTTCCTTATAAGTCTGTATTATCTCTTTGGCTACTGAAAGCGGCAGCTGATGATGCCTTTTCTGATCGCGAAGCTGGGTCGAGCTTACCGGTCTTGATACATCCAGAGTGATGAACCTGGATGGGATATCGATCTCATCACGCGTAGCGACCACCCAGGTCACCATCTTGTCAAGCTCATCATACCGGTGCCACCGTGACAGTGACTCTAGGTTGTCAGCGCCGATGATGAAATAGATCTTTTCTGTTTCACGGCTAAGGTGACGGACGGTCTCTATACTGCTGACAGCTCTGTTTTGTCTTATCTCAAAATCACTGATCTCGACCTTGTCTAGGTCTGAAAATATCGTTTTCAACCATTTAAAGCGCAGCTCTGCCGAGGCATACGATGTGCTTTTAAACGGGTTAAGATAGGTCGGGACGATGACCACTTTCTTCACATCCAGCTGTTTGAGTGCTTCCTCGACAATAGCGACATGCCCCAGATGCGGCGGATCAAAGCTTCCTCCGAAAAGAGCAATACTGTTCATACGCGGATTGTAATCAAATTCGCGTTAGATTTTGGTAAAAGTCCATACACTTTGAGCGATTATGATCGTGAAGTTTGCTAACTCCTTTACATCTCACCGCATCTTTATAAGCAGACTCAGTTAATTGATGGTAATATTCTAAAATAATGGTGTGAGCTTGTAATATTAAACATGATCTAAGTTTATATGTCGGGCTTATATCACATTCAGTAGTCGAAAGAGGGAGAGTTATGCAGTTATTAAATATCAAAGATCTGGATATTCAGGGAAAAAAAGTATTTATTCGTTGTGATTTCAATGTGCCGTTGGATGAGTACAATAACATCACCGATGATCGCCGTATCCGCTCAGCAGTCGCGACGATAAATTACTGTCTTGATCAGGATTGTGCCGTTATCCTTGCCTCACATATGGGCCGTCCAAAGGGTGAAGTGAGTGAGAAGTACTCCCTGGCTCCAGTTCAGTTACGTCTGCAGCAGCTTCTTAAGCGCGATGTGGCACTGGCTATCGATGTCGTCGGCGAAGATGCACAGAAACTGGCAGCGGCACTTGGTGCTCATGAGGTCCTTCTGCTTGAAAACCTTCGTTTTGAGAAGGGTGAGACGAAAAACGATGAGGCTCTGGCGCAAAAATTGGCTGATATGGCAGAGTTTTACATCAATGATGCCTTTGGTGTCAGCCACCGTGCTCATGCTTCAGTCGAGGGGATCACACACCATTTTGATGTTGACCACATGGCTGCAGGTTTCTTACTTCAAAAAGAGATCCAGTTCTTCGGTAAGCTACTGAAACAGCCGGTACGTCCGTTCGCTGCCATCGTCGGTGGTAGTAAGGTCTCTGGTAAGCTTCAAGCGCTTATCAACCTACTGCCTAAAGTGGACAAGATCCTTATCGGTGGAGGTATGGCCTTTACATTCTTGAAAGCACAGGGCTATGATGTCGGTAACTCACTGGTAGAGGACGACTTGCTTGATGAAGCATTGAAGGTGATGGATGAGGCCAAAAGATTGGGTGTCAAGTTCTATCTGCCGGTCGATGTCGTTGCGGCACAGACCTTCTCGGAAGACTCTGTCAGTAAGGTCACATCAGCTCAGGAGATCCCTTCGGGCTGGATGGGTCTAGATATCGGACCAGCGACAGTACGTCTCTACCGTATCGTCTTGAACAATGTCCAGACGGTCATCTGGAACGGTCCGATGGGTGTCTATGAGATGGAGCGTTTTGCACGGGGCTCAAACAAGATAGCGCACTTTGTGGCAGATTCCTATTCGACAAGTGTCGTTGGTGGTGGTGATACAGCTGACCTGGTCCAGCGTGTCGGTGTGGATGAGGAGATGACCTTTATCTCTACCGGTGGTGGAGCTTCTCTGGAGCTGATGGAAGGTAAAGTCCTTCCTGGTGTTCAGGCGTTGATCGTCGAGGAGGAGTCATGATCGTTGCTGCGAACTTCAAGACAAACATGACGCGTAAGAGAACAGCGGCATACCTTAAAGAGTTAGAGCGAAGACTTGCAGAGAGTGGTATGGAGCAGCAGGTGATGGTCTTCCCTCCATCAACCGCGCTCGACAGTTTTGAAGGTAAAGTGCTTGTAGGCGCACAGAACGCGTATGCTGCACAAAACGGTGCTTTTACCGGAGAGATAGGGCTTGATCAGCTTGACGAGTTTGGTATAGACACCATCCTTATCGGTCACTCAGAGCGACGTCATGTATTGGGAGAGTCTCAAGAGGAGATCGCAAAGAAGTATGCTTTCTATAAAGAGCAGGGTTTTAACATCGTCTATTGTATTGGCGAGCCGTTGGAGATCCGTGAAGAGGGCAATGATGCACTGATGGATTATCTTGATGCGCAACTTGTCGGGATCGACCTTAGCTATGAGAAGCTTGTCATAGCTTATGAACCAGTCTGGGCTATCGGTACGGGGTTGACACCAAGTAATGTTGATATTGAACTGCTGCATACTGCACTGAGGCATAAGATCGAGAGACCACTGCTTTACGGCGGCAGTGTCAAAGTGAACAACGCGCTGGAGATCATGGCTTTGGCTAATGTGGATGGTGTACTTGTTGGAGGTGCATCACTTGATGTCAATGGTTTCTTCAGTATGGTAGAAGATGCGCAAAAGTGTGACAGTTAGATAAAAAAAGGAGAGAGAACGTATGATGATGAAGGGTAAAAAAGGGCTGATAGTAGGTCTGGCAAATAACAAGTCGATCGCATATGGCATCGCAAAAGCGTGTGCCGACCAGGGTGCAGAGATAGCATATACATACTTGAACGATGCACTGAAAAAACGTGTCGAACCGATCGCAGCTGAGCTTGGTTCGGACAAAGTGTACAAACTTGATGTCTCGGATGAGGCAGATATGGATGCCATCGCAGGGCTGATAGAGAAGGACTTTGGCAAGATAGATTTCCTAGTCCATTCAGTCGCATTTGCACCAAGAGAAGCCCTCTCTGAGCCGTTCATCAAGACGTCTAAAGCGGCATTTCAGATCGCGATGGATGTCTCTGTCTACTCACTTATAGATCTGACGAACCGTATGGAGCCAGTGTTAAGTGAGACGGCTTCGGTCCTTACTCTGAGTTACCTTGGTGGACCAAAATACATCCCTAACTATAATGTGATGGGTGTAGCCAAAGCAGCACTTGAGTCAACGGTACGTTACATGGCGATAGATCTTGGACTAAAAGGTCAGCGTATCAATGCTATCAGTGCCGGTCCTATCCGTACTTTGTCTGCAGCAGGTATCGGTGATTTTAAACAGATCTTGAACTGGAATGAAGCGAATGCACCGCTTAAGCGCAACGTCACGACTGATCAAGTCGGTAACTCTGCGATGTATCTTTTAAGTGATCTCTCTTCTGGTGTGACCGGTGAGGTCCACTATGTCGACTCCGGTTATAACATCATGGGTATGGCTGCTGTCGAGAAGAACGAAGAGGGTAAGACTGTTCTCTCTTGGGATGAGAAAAACAACAAGTAGTAATAAAGTAAGATCACTCTCCTATCACGGGGAGCTTGTCTAACTTCTCTGTGTGGGAAGGTCCACTGCTTTTAGGCTTGTTCTCTATATAGACACCAGCCTTGTCCACATACTCCTGGAGTGTGAACGGGCGATCCTTATCCTCATCCTGCATCTTTATGGTCTCGTTCTGTTCGATCGCGGGTGTCCACTCTTTCTCTGTCCACTCATCCAGACTTTTCTGCATCGTACCGCCTTGGGAGGCCGCTGTCTTGGAAGGTGAGATGGTGTTTAGTGCCTGGTCTTCGGAGGGAGAGACTTCTGTAGCATCTGAAGGTCTCTGCATACTTTGGTACTTACTTTCTCCCTGATCATTGAATGTCTCATCTGCCCAATCCTGTAGGCCGTGGCCGCTACAGCCGCTCAGGGTGAGGCAGGCAGATAACGATAATAGTGTGAATGCATGCATAGTCTTCCTTTGTGAATGGGGAATTATACTCAATATTTTAAAAGTACACTTATTTGCTTAGCTGCCTCTTTTTTAAGCACTATTCTTGATTCTCACAAGAATATCTCATGCTATACTTTGCGCTGAAAATATATAATCACAAGTAAATACTTGTATAAGGAGAATAAATGAAATTAGTAAAGATGAGTCTTGTTGCTGCAATGTTGATGGGTGCAAGTGCGTTCGCTATAGATAACGTAAAAGTAGATGGTGATGCTAAACTTTTCTATTCCACTGCGGGTAATGACAATGATGTACCAGGCGGCGGTCTTTTCGATAAGAAGACATCTACAGGCCAGGCTGCATTAGGCCTTGGGATCACTGCTGATCTGACCAAGGGTATCTCAGCTGGCGCACACCTGACTGCACTCTCTACACTTGGTCTTGAAGGTCAACTGGTAAATAGTGTCTGGGAAGGTACTAACGGTGTCGATGACTCTTTCTGGTTTGATGAAGCATGGGTAGCCGGGACAGTCGGTAATACTACTGGAAAAGCAGGTCGTATGACGCTGGATACGCCACTTGTGTTTACTGAGACATGGTCTATTGCTTACAATACATTTGAAGCAGCAGTATTGGTCAACTCTGATCTTCCAGATACTACTGTAGTAGCTGCCTATGTCGGTGGAAGTAATGGTGGTGATGTAGCAAACCGTGCTGTTATCGCTCCGTTCAATGCTAACGGGACTACAAACTTTGACCAGTTCTATGATGGTGCTTTCGCTTTTGGTGCGATCAATAACTCATTCAAGCCATTGACTGCGCAAGCTTGGTATTATGATGCTACATCAGTACTTACTGCTTACTGGCTGCAGGCTGACCTTAATATCGATGGTATCGTTGGGGGTCTTCAGTATACTGCTCAAGAAGTAAACAATGCTGATTCTCAGGCCGCGTATGCTGTGAAACTAGGTTATGAAGCAGATGCATTCACTGTCTCAGCTGCATACTCTAGTGTGGATGATGAGGCTAACGGACTTCCTCTTGTGGGTGCTAACCTTGCAGCATCCGGACAGTCAAAACTTTATACTGAAGCATGGTGGAACTATGGTTACATCTCTCAGGTAGATACTACGGCAATGAATGTCACTGGTACATACTCTATGGCTGACGTAGCTGACTTTGGTGTCTATTTCACAAGTTCTACAAATGACACGACTGATGTAGATATGACTGAAGTCACACTTGAAGCGGCTAGGTCTTACGGTCCACTAGATGCTGGTCTTTACTATATCTATACTGCTGCTACCGATCAAAATGATGATGATGCTTACAGCACTGTTCAAGTCTACCTGACTTACAACTTCTAGTAGTACCTCTATGTTTCCCCTTCTGCCTTCGGGCGGATCATTTCATTAAGACGTCAAACGAACAAGTACCCCTCTTACGCTTTCATCCTATGCTTTGAACATTCTGTGCTTCGAAATGGCACAGAACACACGATGGCATAGGATACACGAGTGACGGGGGTATCGGCATTTCACAGACTTTCATTTAGTGAAAGTCTTGCATCAGTCTTTAGACTAGTAGTGCCAGTTCCGTTTGACTATGATATCTCCCGTTAATAGATCATGCTGCGAGCATGATCTTAGGGAGTACAGTCACATTTATGGGTATAGTAGGCCCTGGCACTGTTTGCACTCTAGGGTCGTTCGACGCAAACTTTTGTCATCAAAAACTAACTCCCTTAAGTCAATGATGTTGTAAATATCTTTAAATATATCTGCTTAACGCTATAATCACCAAAAAATTTCTGGATACTTTACTGATGCGACAATTTGGCAACAAACTAAGCTACTTACTCTTTATGCTCTTTCTTATCTCCGTCATCTCATTCCTGGCGATCCATGCCGCACCTAACAGTTTCTTGGCTGCAGGGGAGTTGAACCCAAATATGACGGAAGAGGCGATAGCGCAACTAAAAGCGGTCTATGGCTTGGACAAACCACTGATCGAACAGTATTATGACTGGATAGGTAATCTTCTCACACTGAACTTCGGTGTCTCTTTTGTCACAGGGCAGAGCGTGACGGATGCCATAGTCAAACGTCTACCTGTCACGCTTATTTTGAACATCGTCTCTTTGATAGCCGTGTTTATTCTCTCAATATTGCTGGGTATCAAAGCGGCGATATCTTTTGAGAAGAAGACTGATTATGCTATCAGACAGTTCTCAATGGTCTCATTTGCCATGCCTTCTTTTTATCTGTCGCTTCTAGTCATCTTGCTCTTTAGCGTAGAGTTGGACGTCATGCCTATTGCAGGTCTACACTCCATAGAGCCCAAAGAGGGGGTGGCGTACTACCTTGATATGGCCTGGCACTTGACGATGCCTATCGGGGTCATCATCTTTGTAAGTCTGGGAAGTATGACTGTCTATATCCGTGCTTTGACCCTGGAGATCTTAAAAAGTGATTATTTCTTCTTCGCACGTTCCAGAGGCCTTTCGAAAAAGCTACTTCTGCGACGATACATCGTCCCAAACCTGCTGCCTCCGGTGATAACACTGCTTGGGCTCTCACTGCCGGGTCTGATCGGCGGTAGTATCATCCTGGAGTCTATCTTTGGTCTGGAAGGGATGGGACAACTCTTTTATCTTAGTGCTTTAAGTAGAGACTACCCGGTCATCATGGGTATATTGATGGTCACCGCGTTCTTGACACTGCTGGGTAATATGACAGCAGATATGATCCTATTAAGATTGAACCCTTATATCAAAAAGAGTTAATAGTCTGTAAAGTGTGAAAATTGCGTATAGTGCGTCATGGCACGGGGACATTGGTTGACTTTTCAAGTTGTCAAGCCTGCGCAGAGAATTGAAAAGTAAAGCTGTGTCCCCATGATGTCTATACAGTTGATATTGAACAAAGCAGTTGATTGACTTGATAAGCTATTCGTCTAAAAGGTCTGTATGGCTCGAGCAACCTAAAGAACTATGATGTCCATACGGTTCATATTGAAAAGAGTAGCTAGCTAGGCATGACAAGCTATTCGTCTAAAAGGCTAGCCAAGTCCGTCTTACCTCAAGACCTGTTCATTCAAGCAGATTAAAAAAGGTCATGACTCATTAGGTAGGAGAAAGTCCCACCTCTGAGATGTATGTGATCTAAGCGTATGAGGATCGACGCTTAATTACTAAACAATGCCTCAAGTGACGAGATATCATCTTTCTTTTCTACGACAGCTTGCTCACCTTCGATCGAAGTACCTGCAGCTTCGACTAACTCGATGGTATAGCCCGTCAGCATAGAAGCGAGACGGATGTTTATACCACTTCTGCCGATCGCTTTTGACTTCTGATCAGCAGGCAGTGTGACGATCGCTTTGTCAGTATCTTCTTCCGTTTCAGCATGCTCGATGATGACAGAGCTGATGATCGCCGGACTCATGGCACGGGCGATAAAGAGCTCAGGTACAGAGGTGTACTCGATACAGTCAATACTTTCACCGAGGAGTTCGTCACTGACGGCATTGATACGGACACCTTTGACACCAACGGTCGCTCCGACAGGATCGACCTGAGGATGGGTAGAAAGCAGGGCGATCTTAGCGCGCTCACCTGGTATTCTCGCACTTTTCTCTACGATGACGATATTGTCCTTGATCTCTGGTACTTCTAGTGAGAGCAGTTGTTCAAGGAACTTTGGTGAAGTACGGGAAAGCTCGATATGAATACCGTTTGTCTTGTCTATATTGACACGACGGACAACCGCTTGTACGACATCACCGACTTTAAAGATCTCACCTTTGATACGACTTTTCATTGGCAGGACTGCACGGACTTCGTCCATCTCGACATAGGTAGTCTGATCGCCATCTACACGAGTGACACGTCCGGAGACGATACTCCCGATCTTCTCTTTATACTTATTGTAGAGTTCGTTCTCCACAAGACGCTGGATGTGAAACTCGATCTCTCGGTGAAGGGTCATGGCGGCAGTCCGTCCATGAGAGTTGATATCATGCTCTATCTGGAACTCATCGCCGACTTCGACATCCGGGTCGACCTCTTCTTTGGCACGGCTGAGTGCGATGAAACCCTGGTTTACATCACCCTCTTCAGTATAGAGTTGGTCATCATCATCATCATCGACGACAGTGATGGTCTGATAGACACGGATACTTTTGGTCTCTTCGTCGATCTCAGCGTCATAGGTGAAGTCCTCATCGATCAGACGTTTGGCTGTCTGTATGAAAGCGGTCTTGATCCCCTCTTTTACATTTTCCGGGCTAAGGCCTTTTTCGTGGGCGATCGCGTCGACGATATCTAAAACATTTTCCATTACTATCCCTTTGGATGATTCACTTTTTCATAAAAATAATTACGGTCATGGGAGCTCTTTTTTATGAAGGATGCAATTATACAGGGATATCACTTAATTAAATATTTATTGAACAGCGGCTATAATGCAATACTTTTGAGAAGACAAATTGAGAATAAAGGATGCTTATGGAGCTGAAAGTAGCACGTAGTGAGCAAAAAGCAAAACCAAAGAAAATAGACGTAAAGAAGATCGATGAGATGTTGGGTAAAGATGGTTCTGTGATCATCTATTTTGACCGTGATAACTCTCACAAGGACCTCTTGGCATTACAAGACCATTTTGAGAACGAAGGCAGCAGTTTTTATATGCGCGAAGTACGCTATGGCCTTGCTGAGAACGAATACATGTATGAAGTGCATATCGTCTGATCGATGCATAAAAGTACTACCTCGTCGGGTATCTGCTCTACTCTGGTATGAGACTACACGCTGAGTCATATCCCACAATAGAACGGAGACCGCTGAGATGGCTGGAGAGAAAAAACTTTTTATAGAGACACTGGGTTGTGCGATGAATGTCCGTGATTCGGAACATATGATCGCAGAACTGAATGAGAAAGAGGACTATGTCCTGACAGATAAGGCCTCTGAAGCCGATCTTATCCTTATAAACACCTGCTCTGTCCGCGAAAGACCCGTACACAAACTCTTTTCTGAACTTGGATCGTTTAACAAACATAAAAAAGAGGGCGCCAAGATAGGCGTGTGTGGTTGTACCGCATCACATCTTGGTAAAGACATCATCAAAAGAGCCCCTTATGTGAACTTTGTCCTGGGTGCTCGAAATGTCTCAAAGATCACAGATGTACTGCATCGAGACAAAGCGGTCGAGGTAGATATCGACTATGATGAGTCGCAGTTCGCTTTCAAAGACTTCCGCTCGTCACTCTATAAGGCTTATATCAACATCTCTATTGGTTGTGATAAGCAGTGTACCTTCTGCATCGTGCCTAAGACGAGAGGTGACGAGATCTCTATCTTACCTGAGCTCATCGTCAATGAAGTACGGAAAGTAGTCTCACAAGGAGCTAAAGAGGTCTTCTTGCTTGGTCAGAACGTCAATAACTATGGACGTCGCTTCTCTGGTGATGAGCCTAAGATCGATTTCACTGAACTGCTTCGTCGTGTAAGTGCCGTAGAAGGTCTGGAACGTATCCGTTTCACCTCTCCGCATCCACTGCATATGGATGATGCGTTCATAGAGGAGTTTGCTGCTAATCCTAAGATCTGTAAATCGATGCATATGCCACTGCAGTCAGGTTCGACTGCACTGCTAAAGTCAATGAAGCGTGGTTACAGCAAGGAGTGGTTCCTTAACCGTGTAGCTAAATTGCGTGAGATGGTCCCTGATGTCAGTATCAGTACCGACATCATCGTCGCGTTTCCTGGTGAGAGCGACGAAGACTTTGAGCATACTCTGGATGTGGCACGAAGTGTGAAGTTCGAACAGATGTTCAGTTTCAAGTATTCACCAAGACCAGAGACAGAAGCAGAGAAGTTTACCAATGTTGTCGATCCGGAGCTCGCATCACATAGACTACACTATCTACAGGCTATGCAAGATGAGATCCTTGACAGTATCACTGCGCAGTATCTTGGCCGTACTTTCGAGGTGTTCTTCGAGGAGTTACGTTCAGATGGTTTTGTCGCCGGACGCAGTGATAACAACATCATGATCAAAGTCAAAGGCAGTGAAGAGCTGCTTGGGACTATAGCAAAGGTCAAGATCACCAAGGTGGCACGGCTCTCTCAAACGGGCGAGATCGTTGCGTAAACGCTTTTTCCGTGTGATAGCACTGGCACTTTTCCCGTTTATTGGAGCAATACTGATCCGCTTCATCTACTTTACGAGTAGAAAACGCTTTCATCTTCCCGATGAGGTGCCTTCAGAGCCATTTATCATGGCAAGCTGGCATGGAGACCTGCTATTTCAGCCCTACATCTACCGAAAGTTTCGAAAGATACCCAAAGTCGATATTGTCATAAGTGAACATTTTGACGGGCGTCTAATAGCAAAGACGATGAGTCATTTCTCTTTAGGGACTATCCATGGCTCCTCGACTCGTAATGGTGCGAGAGTATTGATCCAGGCCTTACGTCTGCTTAAAGAGGGACACGATATCGGCATCACACCTGATGGTCCTAAAGGACCGCGACATGAGGTCCAAGACGGTGTCATCGTGATGGCACAAAAGACCAATAGCAAGATCATGGCCTTTAGTTGTGTGCCATCCTCTTTTTGGCAGTTGGGAAGTTGGGACAGGTTTACTATCCCCAAACCATTTGGTACTCTTGACTTCTACTCCAGCGAGCCCATAGACCTTCAGGGGATGGAGCTTGACGATGCACGGGCTCTGCTAAAAGAGAAGTTGATGGAGCATACTTACGACACATCCAAGGAAGTCCGATGAGACAAGTCAACTTCTGGCTTTTGGTCGTCTTTGGACTCCTGGCCGTCATGGTCTTCTACTTTTCATTCAACCCTTCCTATCAGCGCTCCATCGAAGCAAAGTATCATTATATGACAGCAGATTACTCTCAGGCACATGCCCTTGCTTCTGAGGCCTTTGAGCTTGATCGCTATAATCGTATGGCGGCTACTGTCATGACACAGTCTCAGACGGCTTTGAAGTTTGTCGATTATATAGATGAGTCAAAAAAGTATCTTGGACAGATCTCAAAGATCGCAGAAGGTGCATCTATCGGTGATGCGGATAGGGTAAAGATGAAGATGATGTGTGAGATCATGATGGAGTCATTTGTCAAGATATCGCCCATAGACCGTGATGGACGGGCTATCTTACTTGATGATGACCTACTCGAAAAGGCCAGACAGTACCATCAACAGTTTGTCGACCTTTATGAACAGATCACTGCAACGTCATAGGCTTGACTTTCTTGACCATCTGAGTCAGATCAGAGGTTACTCTGACCTGACGCTTAAAAGCTATGATGAAGCATTGAGCGAAGCGTTCTCTATGATGGAAGTCGAGATGATCGATAAGACGATGCAGTTTGATCTGATGCCGCTACGACTGCATATAGCCTCACAAAAAGCTACGACTATCTCAAGAAAACTCAGTGCAGTACGCTCTTTTGCCGAATATCTGCGTATGCAGGGTCTAAAAGTAGAACTGTTGGCAGATGAGAGTATCAAAGTCCCGAAGACATTACCTAAACCGATCCCCCATGAACACATCAAAGAGGCATTGGATCTAGCGTCACTGCGGGAGAGAGTGGTGGTACTGATGTTGTATACCCTGGGTCTACGTATCTCTGAACTGGCACATCTTAAGATAGAGGATATCAGAGACGGATGGGTCAGAGTCAAAGGCAAGGGGAACAAAGAGCGTGAGATCCCTCTTATCGATACCACAGAGACAGTACTGAACAGATACATGGCAGAGGCCCACCCGACCGTGTTCCTATTTGAGAAAGATGGTGATAGATTAAGCGAAAATAGTCTAAGATATATCATCACTAAACTCTTCAAAAAGGTCGGTATCAAGGTGACTCCACACCAGTTGCGTCACGCGTATGCTACGGCATTGTTAAACAATGATGCAAGGATCGCCGATGTAAGTGAACTGTTGGGGCATGCTTCGATGGCGACTACACAGATATATACAAAACTGGGAACTGCGTTAAAGTTGGATAATTATCTAAGATCGCATCCGTTGTGCAAGGGAACCAATGAGACTGAGTAAGGTCATCGAACACCTTTATCTTAAAGTGTATGTCGGCATCGTCATAGCGAACGACAAGACCGATATCGTGATCGAACTTGTCAAAAGTGGTGAAGTCAAAGAGCGCATCATCGAAAGCTTTGAGAACGACACATCGCATGTGAAGCTGCAGGAGTTTATCGAGCCTTATCTGGATGAGTCTCCTTTCCATTACATCGCTTTCTTAAACCCCTTGGCGATCCAAGGTGCACTTCCGACCTGTCTAAAACGAAAAGCAGAGGAGTTTGTCGATATTTCGACTGCGATCACTTTATGTCAAGATAGACGATGGATGGTCTATGCAGACAAACAGGGTCTGGATACTTTGAAAAAAGAGTACAGCTCCATAGGTATCGACTATATCTTCTCCCCGTTTCTCGTACTAAAGTACTTTTTTCATGACAAGGTCTTTGGAGACTTGGCACTATTCGTGTTGACTGAGAACGAGACTATCTCTGTCTCTGTCTTTCTTCGTGGTGATCTGCTCTTTGCCGAGTATCTCTCCATGAAAGGCTCGGAGGACCTGCTTATCGATGCTGAGCTAGATGACTCGATAGAGCTTGATCTCGGGCTGGAAGCGTTCGAGGAGGAGGGTTTCGATGAGGGGATCGATCTCGATGACCTTAATGCTATCGAAGACCTTGAAGACCTTGATGACCTCAATGATATCGAGGACCTGGATACACTTGAGGAGATCGAGGACTTCTCTAATGATGTGACCGATATAGCTGAGAGTCCTGAGAAAGAGCCTGAGGGTGAGAAAAAGAGTCAGAACATCCAGACGAGTACACTTGATGGCTTTGATCTTGATTTTAAACGATTTCAGTTGATACAGGGCGCTCTTCAGCACTTCTACAGTGATGCCAAATATGAGAACCACTTTATTGAGTCAGTCTATGTCGCTGATGGTTGTGATGTCAGTAATGACCTGAAGAACTATCTTGAAGAAGAGCTTTTCTTGAAGGTCTATATTCGTCGTATCGATCTGGCAGCAGAGATCGTCGATCTTGCAAAAGAAGAGGTGAACCGTGCATCGTAGTTTTACTAAAGCCCGGCCAAAACACCTAGTCAGTCCAGAGATGCGGCTAGTCTTTTTCTTCTTTGGCGTGACGTTTTTGATGCTGGGATCGACCTATCTGTTCTTGCTATATAAAAGTCATACGTTTAAGAGTGATATAGTAGAGATCGCTGTCAAGACAGAAGAGTTAAAGAGTGCGATAGTGTTGATGGATGACCAGATGGCATTTATCCAAGATGAGTCACGAAGGGCTGAGCAGATATTTACGGCAAATACTGTTCTCGAAGAGAGTATCAGAAACCTTTTTGACCTGGTACCTGAGCGGATCGTCCTCTCCAAAGCTGACCTGACAAAAGACTCACTCATCCTTTATGGGATCACACCCAATAAAGAGGTCTATGACTTCTTACTACATGCGCCGCTTCGTTCGATCTTCCACCGTACTTACAGTAGCTTTTATCCTATAGAGGATGGATGGTACAGATTTGTCTCGACAAACTATCTTGATGAGGAGGAGCTGTGATGAACATGCGAATAAGTCGTCAGAGCGTCTACCTGCTTGTCATAGTGCTGGTGTTGTTAGTGACTGTCTTACTCTTTGCCTTCTTACTGCTTATCCCGGAGGGTAAAGCCTACCGTGAGGCACGGATCGAGATGAAAAGCCATGCTTTTGAACTCAGACGTTATGAGCAGTGGAATGAAGAGACGACCAATACGTTGCAGACGCTGCGCTCAGATAACAAAGCTATCATCAGTGCTTTTGAGAGTAGTTTTGATGCAAGCCGTTTCATCAAGAAGAACGAGAGCTATTTTGAGGATCTCAGACTTGCTAAAGTCGAGCATTCAGCAGATGAAGAGCAGTTCTCGATCTACGAGGTCAATGCCTCTTCGAAGATAGACTCACCGCAAAGTTTCTATAGTTTTCTAGAGGGTGTGAATAAAAGTGATTGGATCATCGGTATAGATTTTCCTATCCATTTTGAACGGGTAGGTGCACTGATAGTCTCTTCGTTTAAGATGAAAGTCTATGCACTGAAAGATATGACCAAAGAGGAGTAGGGAGCTACGAGTGCAGAGAGAGCACTCTTTCTACTTCGATGAACACATCCGGTCTCGAGGCGAGGTAAGGACGCAGTTTTGGCTCGATCTTTAGCTTCCTGCACGTCTCTTTGAAGGACTTCTCCAGTCTCTTATCAAGATAAGGGGCGATAAACGTGAGCACAGCCCCGATCGCAACGACATAACGCCTTCCTACTACAAGGACATCTTGATCTTTTAGGGACTCTCTATCACCGTAACGCATGAGAAATCCATCTCGTTTGAGTGTCTTATCTATCGTCGTGAGAGTAGATCGACGATCTTGTGGCGTAAGAAAGTAATATAAGCCATCGATGTCGTGTACTTCCGGAGTGTTTAACAGAGATGCGATATCCTCTTCGATAAGTTCCAGACTTCTTTTGATACCTTGAGGATACTTCTTTAGAAGAGGAGTACTATGATGATGACGGAAGTAGTTACGTTTATAGCGTTCATCCAGATTACTTGAATCATCTGACCAGCTCTTCCCATTTGCTTTTAGATAGTCGACAAGTTCATCTTTACTAGTACGAAGCAGTGGGCGTACGAGCGTATATGCTTCTTTCTCTTCGACTGGATACATACCGATCAATTCGACTACTCCTGCCCCTTTACTTAACTGCATCAGTAGCCATTCAAAGCGGTCATCAAGCTGATGAGCTGTAATAAGGTTATCGTAACCCTCGCCTTCTATCACTTCTGTGAAAAAATCGTATCGTAAGGTACGTGCTTTGTGCTCAAAGTTACTTTCGGAAAGGTTGGCATCATGGATGAGACAGTGTTGAGCATATTGCGTCGCCAACGCTTTGGCGGTGGCAGCCTCCACATCACTCTCTGGTCTGGTGTGGTAGTTGACAAGAGCGATATCGAAGATGATCTCAGCGTCATGAAGTAGGTAGAAGAGGGCGGTCGAGTCAGTACCACCGGAAAAAGCAAGCAGGTTCTTACGGCCTTTCAGTCGTAAGAGTGCTGCCGGATCAAGCATTCTCTGTGACAGTCGTTAAAAGGTTCTTACCGGCGATCTCAGTGACTTTTGCCTGGTAGATCTTACCGAACTCCATCTCCTCATCAAGACTATTGTCATTGATATAGATCTCGCCGTCAATATCGGGTGCCCAGTTTAGTGCTCTGGCACTGAGAAGGTACTCATGCTCATCACTCTCTTTGTCTATGATGACTGAGATAGTCTGGCCCATGAGACTCTGTAGACTCTTCTCTTCAGCATAAGCGGCGATCGCACCCATCTTCTCTGCTCTGATATCGATGAGTTCAGCATCGATCTTCTCACTCATATCATAGGCATCAGTGCCTTCTTCATCCGAGTAACTGAAGATGTTCATACGGTCAAAACCGAACTGCTCGGCAAAGTCACACAGCTCATCGAACATAGCATCACTTTCGCCCGGATGTCCCACTATAAAACTGGTACGGATAAAAGAGTTTGGCAGTGAGCGCATATATTCGAGTAGCTGGAGCGTCTTCTCTTTGCCAAATCCACGTTTCATGGTCCGTAGCAGGCCATCACTGATATGCTGGATAGGCATATCGAA
The DNA here is from genome assembly GCA_016744575.1 of Sulfurimonadaceae bacterium. Classification (GTDB taxonomy): domain Bacteria; phylum Campylobacterota; class Campylobacteria; order Campylobacterales; family Sulfurimonadaceae; genus BB26. The sequence continues at coordinate 17,689 of JADGEC010000074.1, forward strand.
ATAGTTGTGGAACAGTGTTGACTTCGCTATGGTCTCGAGAAGTTTGATACTCGTAGTCGATGGGTATAGGTACAAGATCCGTGCACTTTTCACACCATCGATGAGTTCAATACGTTTGATGAGGTGGATCAGACCGTCTTTGACGTTCTGGTCACGCAGATAGGAGCTTGAGTCCTGAGAGACAAAACTGAAATCGTAATAGCCTCTTTTGACGAGTGACTCGACTTCTTGGGCGACGGAGTCAAGATCACGAGAGTTGAGTTTGCCTTTGAACGATGGGATGGCACAGAAACTACAGGTCTGATTACACCCTTCAGAGAGTTTGATGTAGGCATGATAGTTTGAACCGGTGACGACACGCTCCTCCCCGTCTATCAGGTAGACATCCTCACTAAAAC
>JADGEC010000190.1 GCA_016744575.1 Sulfurimonadaceae bacterium
GTCACTTTCAGACGTGATGGTTATTACGCTAACAGTGTCATCATCGCGATACAGGAGAAGCTGACGGATTCTAATACCGCATCAACTAACTATCTGGAGGCTTCAATTGATAAATATAAGTACACTTGGCCTTTCGAAAGCCAATCAGGTACTTCAGGTGGCGCCGTCGAGATTAGTGCATCGACTTTTCGTAATATAGATGGTGAAGTATATAAAGATAAAGTCACTGCTAGTTGGATCTATAATAGTACATCGACATCTAAAGGTCGAGATCTGTTCCCTGGAACATTTGAAGGGAAAAGTACTAATGGTATCATCGTCCCATTCATCTCTTATGGGTTCACTGTCCTCGAACTCAAAGATGACCAGGGAGCACCGTTGAGTGTATCTGATAAGATAACATTTGTCCTTTCTTCAAGTACAAGTGCCCCAGTCACAGGGACCACTCTACAGAGTATCCCATTATGGTATTATGACTACGATGAGGGTATCTGGATCGAAGAAGGGTTTGCCACCAGACAAGCTGACAATAGCTATATAGCGACTGTCACACATACCGGGACCTGGAGTCTAGGTAGACCAATTGAGGATGCTCTGACAACATATAATGCTTCTGTTGTCTATGAGGATGGTTCACCAGCCAAGGATGTCAGGGTCAATGCTGTCGGGTCAGATTGGATAAGAACCGATCTTTCTACAGATGCAGAAGGTAGCTTTAAGATCAAGGTACTACCAAATAGCAACTTTCAGTTAAAAGTATTTGATTACAAAACCAGTCTTCATGCCATATACAATAATAGCGTATCTTCTATAACTACGGATGATATCTACATAATCGAACAAAATGGCCTGCTAACACTGCAAGGAAATCAGGAAATACCTCAAGAAGTCATCACTCCAAGTTCAACACAAACGGAGAGTTCATTACCTGTACAGCCATTTAATGTCTTACATTATGGGTTAAAGGGAGATGGAGTCACAGATGATTCTAATGCATTAAAGGCCCTTACAGCGAACACCAGTATAACTAACTGGTACTTTCCGGCTGGAAAGTCATTTCTGCTTAAGGCGATCAATGTACCTAGCCATGTGAAAGCGATCTATGGGGATGCCACTATCATATCGAAGGCATATTCTCTCGGAACGACTAATTCACCATACGGAGCATTTGTAATAGCCAACGGTGTGACTACTAATGACCTGATAATAGACGGACTTCACTTCGTACAAGAGGTCTCTGGAAACTGGCCTCCTGAAGGGACTAAGACTAGGTGGTATGGACATATAACAGTTCTACGATCTGCGAATGTATCTAACTTAAAGATACGACACTGTACTTTTGATACACGCCAGTTTGATTTTAACTGTATAAAGGTCTTTGGCGGCCCCGGGTATGTCAATAGCGGTCTCCGTATATATGACAACACCTTTACGAATGTACAAGAATTTGGTTTAGAGATATTTAACATGCAAAAAACATCTGATACCCGCTCTGTCATCGATGCACAAGTCTTTAACAATGACTTTTCAAGTATTGGCACTACGTCTGATAAAAAAGCAATAAGTGTAGTAGGCATCCGTGGAGGTGTAGGTAATACGGGTGTGCTTGATGGTACTGAGACCAGAGTCTATAACAATACTTTCCATGACCTGAGATGGGGTATAGAGGTCGGAAACGCTTCGGGTGTTCAGGTCTATGATAATCATTTCATAAATATAACTGATGACGTCTTGTCCCTATTCTCAAATGGTACATTGATCATGGGTGTAAACACTTTCTATAGAAATCATTTCCAAGGTGATCATATCATCGATGCTCTATCTTCCAGATTACTCCTTTATCTAGGTGGAGCAGATGTCTTTTATGACAACTTCATCGATTGTGAGGTACGGATAGAGTCTCGTGGTAACAGTGCTGGTTTCAACGCTTATTTTCACGATAATATCATCATGCAGAACATCGACAATACCGTTGCCAATCGCATCGTTATCATGAACGATGTACAAAAAAGTCGTTTCATAAACAATAAGTTCTATGGGTCTGCTGGTGTAAGTAGAGGTTTCTATCTTGACTCAGCATCAGGAGGAACAGATGTCGTCATCACCGGTAATAGCTTCGATCTGGTCAAGAGTAGTGCTGTAGGGATCGATAATCGAGGTAGGGCTATCACAGAAAGTGGAAATACGGTGACTCGAGGTTTTAAAGGTGTAATCCCTCAAGATTAGGGCAATATCAAGTTCTCTGAGGAGAGCTGATGACATCAATCGATGATACGACTAAAAACAACATGAGCTTTCACTTAGAGAAGATGTTAAGTATAGCACTATATACATAAAGTTTGATGAGGAGAAATTCAAAAAGTACCGTTATCAATCATACCTGTTTGACCTTCTATTCTAAATTGTCTAAGAGGTCGATAATACTACACTAACTAATTAATATGTAGAATCCACACTGTTTGTCAAGTGATAGGTCATGTTTGGAATCAAGAAGAGTCTGATGCCCTTTTAGATGAGCCCAAGTCTACAAGCTTTTCCGCCAAAAAAACCTTTTCGATGCTCAGGTCACCGGCTTTCTCTGCCGTGGCGTCTTTGCCTTTTTGAAGTATCTCAATCTCTTCTTTTCACTTCAATGATACTTTATCGCTACGATTGAGTGCACTTTTTGAGAAGACTTCACTTATCAAAAGCTAGACTAATATTCTCCAAAAACTGCTTCTCCCAGTTCATGAGGTTTTTTGAATCCCATAGATGCTTGTTAACTCATCTATCATCCACTCACCCTCTATGTCAGCTAACACCTGCACTACATGTCTTTCTTTTATTACTTGTTTATAGTCATGAGACGTGAGCAAATCTTTTTACTAGCCTAGTTCTGATTTACTATAAAAAAATGGCTATCTATACCATCTGTATTTATGATTGTTGTATAATATCCATCCCTGATATCCTTTACATCTTTTGGACCTTTAACCGTCTACAAAGTCAGAATATCAGACTACTCCCACTGATGAGCATGGATCATCAGGTACTACTTAAAGGAAAAAGTCATAAGGTCTTTAGTCTATATATTACTGTTTTACTCTCTACTGGCAGCAGAAAACGATAACATCGTACTTCAAAACACAGGCACTTTTATTGTAGTTGACAAGAGTACTAGCATACCTCAAAATCCAGATCCAACTGAAGAGATATTACCAAGCCAACCATTCAATGTCTTAGATCATGGATTAAAAGGAGATAGTACAACAGATGATTCAGCAGCTCTTATCGCACTTGCAACAGATACTTCAGTTACCAACTGGTACTTCCCTTCTGGATCTTCATTCTTACTAAAAGCCATAAACATACCCAGCCATGTGAAAGCAATATACGGTGGTGGGACTATCATATCAAAAGCATATAGTCTAGGTACCACTGATTCACCATACGGAGCATTTGTAATAGCCAACGGTGTGACTACTAATGACCTGATAATAGACGGACTTCACTTCGTGCAAGAGGTCTCTGGAAACTGGCCTCCTGAAGGGACTAAGACTAGGTGGTATGGTCATCTCACTGTTCTACGATCGGCCAATGTGTCAAACTTGCACATCCGGCATTGTACTTTTGATACACGCCAGTTTGATTTTAACTGTATAAAGGTCTTTGGCGGCCCCGGGTATGTCAATAGCGGTCTCCGTATATATGACAACACCTTT
>JADGEC010000075.1 GCA_016744575.1 Sulfurimonadaceae bacterium
TGATTGAAAAACTCATAGATGTTCTGGACATGCACTTTTTCAATATCTTCTTGCGTGTAGACCTCTACCGCATCAGTACTCTTTAACTCATCTGTCGCAATAGCTGTCGAAGTGATGGTCAACGGTTCCATGATGACAGCCTCTGCCAATGATCCCTGTTCAAGCAGTGCTATAGCAGCGATAGATAATAATCTCTTCTTCATTTCTGTTTCCTATTTATAATATATTTGTTAGTGTGATGGGAAGTAAGAGGTCTTCGAGGTGGAGAGCTAACGGAGTCAGTCAACTTATGTCTAGCGATAAAAAGTCTTGGTGTGAGGTTTTCTAGGATGCGGTTACGGGTGATGCGTTCAAAGTAACAGTTACAATGACCACCATGTACAGGAAGATCGAGAAATGAGCTACAGAGGACATCATCGAGTTCATCTTCTGTCTCATCATCACACTCTTCAGAGATCTGTATGTGGTTTGCATAGACTCGCGTGGCGCATTGCTGTATGAGTATCTGGGAATTATACGCTTGTATAGCAGATAGAGTAAAGTAGTTCTTGCCGAAACCTTTTGGTCTTTTCACATGTTTTCCCGATATCGAAGTGCGGGATTATACCCAGTTAGCTTTTAAAATGGTTCAGCTGTGCATCAAGGTTACTTGCAGCCATAAACAGCTCATCGGCGATATCTGTGATCTTCCGTATCTCTTCTTTATTACTCTCAGAAAGCTCTGTCATCAAAACGACCTTCTCTATGATCTGTCTGATCTTGTCTACTTGAGCTTCCGTGTCACTCAGGCTTCGATGACTCGCTTGAACGTTGTTTTGCAAGGAACTCGAAGCCCGGCCAATGCGCTCTTCGATCTCACTGCTACGTTCAGCCAGCTTTGCGATGTCCTGACTATTGGAACCCATCATGTCCGAAGAGTCTGAGATCCCTTCGATGACGATGTTGATGGTAGCGCTGATCTCCGTTAGACTCTTTTGAGTCCGTTCTGCCAGTTTTCGTACTTCGTCGGCGACCACGGCAAAACCTCGTCCATGTTCACCTGCGCGAGCAGCCTCTATAGCTGCGTTCAGAGCCAGTAGATTAGTCTGATCTGCAATATCAGAGATAATGGTGAGGACCTCGTTCACACTTCTTGCATCTGAAGTGAGTTGGACAAAACGCTCAGAGAGCTCACTACTAAGGCGTGTGGAGTTTTGTACCTCATCAGCTATGATCGTAGCGATCTCACGTACACTGGAAAGCTCCTCTTCCGTCTCTTGTGCACTGTCGAGCGACGCATTGGCAAGTTCAAGTGTGGTGTTTAGTGCGGTCCCTATCTCTTCTGCCGTCGTACTTGTGTCCATAGCTGTCAGGTTCGTCTTTTCCGACTGCCCGGAGAGTGCTTCAGCTGCTCCTTTGAGCGTCGCTGTCGCACCGACTGCATTACTGGTGATATTTTTGGTATCGTTGATGGTAGCCTGGATCTTCGTTATGAACTGATTCAGATTGGAGCTGGCCTTACCGATCTCATCTGCTTCGTTATGTATTGGGAGCCTCTTAGTCAGGTCACCGTCACCTCTGGCGAGATCGGATGAGACACTGTCGAGCTCCTCAATAGGTGAGAGGATACTCCGGCCGGTCAGATAGTTGATGGCTACAAGGATAGCTATCATGATAGAACCCAGGGTAAGGAACCAGACCAGGAACTCTGCTGCCATGTCATCAAAGTAGTCTGCTTTGTTGACGCCAGGGATGATCCATAGGCCCCAAGCTCCAATAAAACGATAGGCGACGATCTTCTCCTGAGCTGTCGTAGACGAGACATATTCATACCAGCCAGCTCCCCGATCGGACCGGATATGGTCCGCGTAGGCCTTACCGGCCAGAGAAGTGCCCTCTTTTGTTGGATGTATTACAAGTACACCGCGCTCATCCATCATATAGACATAACCGCTACGACCTATCTTGATAGACTTGATACTTCTCTTGAACGCATCGTCCTCATAGGCCTTCGGCTCGACTTTCGCAATATAGAGCAGGCTTTTTTCCAACGCATCCGCAACTGAGTTCAGATCGCTTTGCATGATGGTCTTGATCGATCCCACAGCGATGAAGTATGCTACAATCACGCTTACCACAATAGCGGTGACTGCAGTAAAGAGGTTGAATATAAACTTACCTTTTATCGATCTCAATGCGTTCATCATGCTATTGTCCTAAACAATTTCTTATAGTCATATACGAAATATAATATTTATACATATATTGTAATTACTTATATCTAAATTATGACTGAACGGGCCCCAACGAATGAGATTATCCCATCTGAAACAGATCGTCACGTTCATGCAATCGCTGCGCAAGATCAATGCCATCTATCGCATCTCTGACAATACGATCAAGATCGCTTTCGACAGATCGACGACACTCTATTTCAATATGCACAAAGGCCAGTCACACATCTTTATGTGTGATGACCTTAAACGAAGCAAGGTCTATCAGGCCCCTTTTGATGTCATTCTTAGTAAACAGTTCAATCGTTCGACCATCACCGATATCAGCCTGCAAAACGACGACAAGATCATCCGCATCTCCACCGCACAAAGCAGCGCTTACAAAGAGTCTCAAAGTGTCCTTCAACTTGAGTTTACCGGAAAATATACTAATGCCATCATCCTCGACAAGGAGGAGACTGTCCTTGAGGCGCTACGGCATATCGAAGCCGGTACCTCTTACCGTGTCATCAAGGTCGGACAGTCTCTGGAGACGCCTCCACCACCACCCTATCAGGCAAAAGAGTACCCTCTTGATGATGTCCGTAGCTACCTGCATGAGACCTATAAGACAGAACTCCACAAACGGCTCGATATACTAAAAAAGCAGAAGACAACACTTCTGGAGAAACAGTTAAAAAAGATCCAAAAGCTTCTTGCATCGCTTGAAGATGAGAAGAGTCTTGAGAAAGAGGTCGAGCAGCAGCAGTATCACGGTAACCTCATCCTTGCCAACATGCATCTAGTCAGACCCTACATGCCCACTGTAGAACTCACTGGATTTGAAGGCGAAGCGGTCACCATAAGCCTACCCCAGCATCTGCCTTCCGTATCAGCGATCAGCAACTACTTTTTCAAAGTCGGCAAAAAAGCCAAGCAGAAGATGAAGAACCTCCATATAGAGCGCACGAACCTTGAGCAAAAAGCTGAGCACCTACACTTTTTCGTCCAGACGGTGAACGAAGCCAAAGACATAGCCTCTATCGAGATGCTTTTTCCAGCACGAATAAAAAATGCAAAGACAAAACGGGATGAGTCCATCGAGACGTTCTGGGTCGAAGGCTATAAGGTGATGTTGGGAAAAAGTGAGAAAGGCAATATCCAGTTACTGCAAAACGCACGTGCTCGCGACCTCTGGTTTCACATGAAAGAACGCCCATCAACTCATGTCGTCATCACAACAGATAAACAGAATCTACCGCAGTCAGTTATAGAGGCGGCGGCAAGACTTTGTGTGGACTTCACACTGTTTGAAAAAGGGACGTATTTGGTCGATTATACTCCTAGGCGTGAGGTAAAGATACAAGATGGTGCCAATGTGTTGTATAATAAATACAAAACCATCCAAATAGAGAAAGGGTGAGTCATGGCCTCGATCGGTCCGGTAGTAAGTGCAGTCTATACCAATCAACAGATGGCGCTTGTCGCAGGTGAGAAGAACGCACTGCACAACCGTTTTGAACTCCAAAACCTTGCTGCCAATACCAGTGCCAATGCCAAACAAAAAGAGGTCGAAGAGCTTCGTCCTACTGAAGAAGCGCACATGATAGACCCCGATCGCGAAAATGCCAAAAAAGACAGTGACCGAAAGATGCGCAAAGAGAACGAGAGTGAGCAAGACGAGGATAAGAACGAGACCGAGTATGGAGACGAGAATACGCAAGCCCCACTTCACCGACTCGACATCAAAGTCTAGATTCTGACTAACATCCAAAAGATAGCTCATAACTTCTTAAGGGTATAATACTTTCCAATATTATGGACCTCGATAGAAACCCTTCACGAGAGGGGTGGAAGAGATGACATAAACCTCTTAATGGATCACAAATGGCTTTCTTAACACTGGGTGAACACAAAGAACGTATTTTGACCGGCATCGCTCTGCTTGCAGGCGTAGCTATCATCGGCATCATCGACAACTTCTTTCTGATGTGGCTGGTCCTTGGCGCCATCTATCTGGTGGCGTTCTATGAGGCCACCCGTCTTTTTGATGTTAAAGATAACGCTCTGTATGCTTATGCCGCTCTCCTGTGGATCGTAGCTGCGTTCTATCCCTATGGTGATGATCTTTTTGTGATCGCCGGCATCGTCTACGCCTCCGTGATCGCCTACTCCCGGACAAAGACATGGAAAGACTTCCTCCCTTTTATCTACCCTACTGCCGGTATGCTCTTTTTGATAACGCTCTATCAGGAGTACAACATCATCGCTCTTTTCTGGCTACTTGCTGTTGTCGCCACAACTGATATAGGTGCCTATTTTGTCGGAAAAAGCATCGGCAAGACACCTTTCAGTCCTACCTCTCCTAAAAAGACGATGGAGGGAGTCGTCGGCGGTGTCGTACTCGCCAGTCTGGTCGGCTTTTTTATAGGAGCTTCGATCGTTGATGCAGAGAAAGCACTGATCATCTCTCTTTTGACAGCTGTAGCCTCCATCTTCGGTGACCTCTTCGAGAGTTATCTCAAGCGAGAAGCCGGAGTCAAAGACAGTGGCGACCTGCTTCCAGGACATGGCGGCATCCTCGATCGTATTGATGGTTATCTCTTCGGCGGTGTCATCATGCTTGTCCTACTCAGGGGTCTTGTCTAGTGATCGTTCTCGGATCCACCGGTTCTATCGGTGTCAACACGCTGGCTATTGCCAAGCGTTTCTCTCTGAATATCGAAGTCCTTGTCTGCGGTAGAAACATCAAGCTTCTCAATGAGCAGATCCGTGAACATAGACCAAGACATGTCGTCATCTCTGATGAAAAAGACAGAGAAAGAGTCGATCATAACAGTGTCTTTGTAGGGGAGGAAGCCATCCTCACCGTCATCGAACTCGCTGACTCAGACTTCGTAGTCAATGCCCTTGTCGGCTTTCTCGGTCTGCGCCCGACACTCAAAGCTATAGAGCTTGGGAAAAAAGTCGCCCTTGCCAACAAAGAGTCACTTGTCGCCGGTGGCCCTTTTGTCGACACTTCAAAGATACAGCCTATCGACAGTGAACATTTTGGACTCTGGTATCTTCTGCAGCAAGACAAAGCGGTTAGCCGTATGCAGATCACGGCCAGTGGTGGAGCCTTCCGTGACTGGCCGCTGGAAAAGTTACGCCACGCCACGCTTGAAGACGCACTCAAACATCCCAACTGGTCTATGGGCCAGAAGATCACCATCGACAGTGCTTCCATGGTCAATAAACTTTTTGAACTACTTGAGGCACGCTGGCTCTTTGGTGAGGGTCGTTACGATGCCTTAATAGAGACACGTTCCATGATCCATGCACTCATAGATTTCACCGATGGCTCCACTACCGCCCACTTTGCCAATGCCGACATGAAGCTTCCCATCGCCTATGCCCTGCTCGGTAAAGTCGATGAAGCCATCTTGGGACCGGTCGACTTTTTGGAACTCGGTTCTCTTGAGTTTCGTGAGATCACCTCTGAACGTTATCCGATCTGGGAGATCAAAGATGACATACTCAAACATCCCGAGCGAGGCGTCGTCATCAACGCTGCCAATGAGGCAGCGATAGAACAGTTCATCGCCGGTGAGATCAGCTTTCTTGATATCTCTAAGCGTATCATCAATGCTTACGGACATTTTGACACGGCACCCAAAAGCATCGACGATGTCTTTGCCATCGATCACGAAGTCCGTCACTACATCAGGTCGCTGTGATGAGAGAGAAGATCCTGATCCTTCATGGCTGGGGTGGCAGTGACTACCCACACTGGCAAAGCTGGCTGGCCGGTGAGATCGCACAAGACTATGGTAGTGTCAGTTTTCCACTTCTGGAGAACCCTCACTTCCCTACCAAAGCCAGATGGATGGCACAGGTAAAGCAGCTGCTTGAAGAGCAGAAGCCTCATACCGTCATCTGTCACTCTATGGCCTGCACCCTCTGGTTTCATCTATGTGAAGAGGGAGAGATATCCTCTGTCAAAAGGGTGTTACTTGTCGCACCACCACGCCTTGATCTAAAGCTAGACACCATCAAAAGCTTTTTCCCGGTCTCTCCACCAACTGACCTACATGCAAAAGAAGCGATGCTTGTCACCTCCACTAATGACCCCTATCTGGATGTCGAAGAGGCCGATGCTCTGCAAAAAGCATTAGATATTCCTATGAAAGTACTAGAGGATGCCGGACATATAAATGCGGACAGCGACTATGGCCAATGGCCATGGGTCAAGGAATGGACTTTAAATCCGATCAAACAGTAGGGCACCTATAGAAAGATCGCTATAATATGAAAAATCATGATTGAGAGTTAATCGATGCAACCGATATATGACTTTATTGACAATAAGATCCTCCCCTTTACCTTTAAGGTCTCTGAACAGCCTATGCTCTACAGAGAGCTTCTTCTCGCCAATAAACTGTTTGATGACGGCATGAAGCTAGAAGGTAAGATACCCGGTATGCGTATCAGTGTCGGACGGGCTGTCCTTGTCTTTGCCCTCATCTGGAACATCTTACTGATCTTGCCTGCCACAGCTATCTTTCATGCTCCACTGGCAGATATGGACTGCCACGTCGCTATCATCGCTTCTGTACTCTTTACCGGTCTCTTCTTCTCGATCTATTTCGTCTTTAAAGAGTGGTTGATCGACCGTATGGCACTTCTGCGTATAAGAAAAGCCTGGAAAAACCATTTTCCTCCCTTTGACTATGATGCCCACCATAAAGAGGTGACCGCGCTCTACTCTCAGGCACTTGAAGAGTCTGTCCCGGCGAAAGAGATGCAACTCTATATCCTCAACAAACTGATAGCCCAGTAGCCTACCCGATGTATCTGATCCCTACGCCACCTCTCTACACTCTTGCTCTATCTATCAGGGGAAAGAGATGATCCTCTCCATAGAAAGCAGCTGTGATGACAGCTCCATCGCCATCACAGAGATAGCGACAAAAAAGCTCCTCTATCATAAGAAGATATCTCAAGAACTTGAACACGCGGTCTACGGCGGTGTCGTTCCGGAACTGGCTTCACGACTTCATGCTGAGGCTCTACCGAGAATACTTCAAGAGTGTACACAGTGGCTGCCACTGCTAAAAGCTGTAGCCGTCACAAATGCCCCGGGTCTATCTGTCACATTGGTCGAGGGTGTCACCATGGCCAAAGCGCTTTCAGTATCTCTGAACATCCCGCTGATCGGCGTCAATCATCTTAAAGGGCATATCTACTCCCTGTTTATCGAGAAAGAGGCCATACTTCCCATGACTGTCCTGCTAGTCTCAGGAGGCCATACCCAGGTGATAGAAGTCAAAAGCCTTACAGAGATGACGACCGTAGCCTCTACCATGGACGACAGTTTCGGTGAGAGCTTTGACAAAAGCGCGAAGATGATGGGACTGGGGTACCCTGGTGGTCCTGTGATCGAGAAGCTGGCACGTGAGGGAGATGAGAACAGTCATGCCTTCACTATCCCACTTTCACAGTCTCCCAAGATCGCCTTTAGCTACTCAGGGCTAAAGAACGCAGTCCGTCTGGCAGTTAAGGCCGGAGGTGAAGAGGAGTACCCCAATATCGCCGCTTCTTTTCAAAAGATAGCCGTGGCACATCTGACTCAGAAACTGAAAAAGTACTTCAAGACCAAGCCACCAAAGCGTTTTGCCATAGTCGGTGGAGCTAGTGCCAATCTCTATCTACGTGAGAGGATCGAAGAGCTGCTTAGACCCCATAAGGCAGAACTCCTGCTCGCTGAGCTAAAGTACTGTTCTGACAATGCTGCCATGATAGGACGTATCGCTGTGGAGATGTACATGCTCGATGCATTCACCGAAATGGAGGATCTTCAGGCCGATCCAAAGAGTAAACTTTAATAGAGCTTAACCAAAAACCACTTTCAGTCAATTAAGACAATAATTATCCGATTTAAGTAGAATTTCGCCATAAATTCAAAAACAGGAGTCTTAAATGGCAACTACAATGCTCAAGGGCGGAATCGTCAACCTAGCTGGAAATGAAGTAAATGTTGGTGATAAAGCACCAGTCGTAACAGTAACAAACTCTGAAGGTCTTGCAGACGTAGAGGTCGGTGGTGCTCAAGGTACTAAGCAACTTATCATCGTTGTTCCTTCACTAGATACTGAAGTATGTGCTACTGAGACTCGTAATTTCAACAAGCGTGCTGCTGAGATCGCTGGCGTTAAGACTGTTGTCATCTCTATGGACCTTCCATTCGCTTCTGGCCGTTTTTGTTCAGCAGAAGGTATCGATAGTCTGACTGTCGCTTCTGACTTCCGTAACAAAGAATTCGCTAACGAGTATGGTGTTCTTATCGCTGACGGCCCTCTTCGTGGTGTCACTTGTCGTGCTATCTTCGCTGTCGATGCTGACGGTGTTGTGACTTACAAAGAGATCGTTCCAGAGATCACTGCTGAGCCGGATTACGACTCTGCACTTAACGCTGTTAAGTAAATAACCGACTATCCCAGATCGGGACTTCGTTCCTCCAGATCTGGTCCATCCGCATCTACTATCCCTAGTATGATGCGGTAACTCCCTCCTTTTTGGGCTTCGGCCCATATTTTTCAACTCATCTTGTTTTTAAACCTAACTTTGCTAAACTACCATCTTTTACGTTTTGAATATATCTATATCTCATAAGGAATATATATGAAAAAGATAGTGACAGCTGCTGTGATGAGTGCTATTATGACCTTAAGTGCTCAGGCAGATTTCATTCGTGTCGAAGCGGGTGGTGGTGTCTGGAACAATGAACTCTCCGGAACAGCACAGTATGATGGTCAAGCGGCCTTTGATGCCTCGACACTAGGTTATGCAGACGAAAGTAAAGGTTACTTATGGATGTTTATCAAGCATCCGATCCCTCTTATACCTAATCTCCGTTTGGAATATACCGATGTCGGCTATAGTGGTACATCCACCAAAGGTTTTGGATGGGATGGAAATCTGTACGGTGCCGGTTCAAAGTCCTCAACAGACCTCTCACAAATAGATGCGATCTTGTATTACAATATCCTGGACAACCTCGGATGGGTCACACTTGACCTTGGTCTAGATGTTAAATACATCGATGCCTCTATCACAGGAGAAAGTGCTGACGGTACCAACTCTTTTGATAACAGTGAGACGATCGTCTTACCACTTGGTTATGTGAGAGCACGTTTCGAGATCCCGATGACGGATATCGGCATTGAGGGTGATGCGAAATATATCGCTTATGGGGATTCAAGCTTACTTGATTACCGCATCAAAGCAGACTACACGCTTGTCAATGTCTTACCATTTGATGTCGGACTGGAAGTGGGTTACCGTTTTCAGAACCTTGATCTTGACAGTGGTGATATTGGTAGCCTTAACAGTACACTTGACCTTGAGATCGATGGCTTTTTCGCTGGAGCTGTCTTACGCTTTTAAAGAAGCTACGTCCATCGATATGCTCTTACTCACAAAAGAGCATCTCTGGAGTATATTCCCAGCATACTTTTCTTACGGAAGATATCGTCTGTCCAGGATGATGATCTCTCGCTCCAGAGAGATCCCCATCAAATCAAATACCCGTTCTTCAGCCAATTTGATAATGGCCATCGCATCATCGAAACTTCCCATTCCCAGATTGATAAGAAAGTTTGAATGAATATCGCTGAACTCCATATCCCCTATACGATGACCTTTTAATCCAACCGCTTCGATCAATCGTCCGGCATAGTCACCCGGAGGGTTTTTAAAACAGCTGCCTGCACTTGGGTCACGTGGCTGATTTGAACGCATCTGTTTAAACATCTCGATCTTGGAAGAAGCAAACCCCTGCTCTACCCTAAAGGAAGCTTCGAAGACGACTTCATCGATATCTGTCCTTCGGTAGCCATAATCGACATCTGCCTTCTCTATCACTGCATCTTTTGTCCTGATGTCAAGCAGATAGTCAAATGTCTCATAGCTCTTTAGACCAGCATTCATCTGGAGCATGCCACCTAATGTACCGGGCAGATGTGCCATAAACTCAAAATGTGCGATATCGTGTCTTTTGCAAAATGAGACGATCTTTCCACCAGGAGTCGCTGCTCCTATATGCAGTCGATCATCTTCAAGCCGGATAAAGTCAAATACCTTAGAGAGTCGCATCAATGGAGGGTGCTCAGGTCCAACGATAATATTGTTTAGTGAACCTAACAAATAGGAATCTTCAGGATACGTGTGACTGTCTATCATATAGACGTCAGCTATTGGACCAATATGGATAGAGCTTAGTCTGGAGAGATCAATGGTCTTGAAGTGCTTTTTTTCTATAATAAGACCTCCGCGCTCTTACTCCACTGCACTAAATATCCTTACTGAACAAACTGAGGGATCATATTGATCACCTCTTCAGCAAAATCCTGTATGACGTTCAACATCCATGGCATCGTCAGGATGATGACGATGACTACACCGATGATCTTTGGAATAAAACTAAGCGTCATCTCATTGATCTGTGTCGTTGCCTGAAAGATACTTACCGCTAGACCAAGGAACATCCCGGTCAAAAGTCCTGGAAGTGCCAGCATCAAGGCCGTCTTAAAGGTAGCGACACCCAATGCGATCAACTGCGCTTCCATCAGCTATCTCTTAACTCCGTATACTCATCTGGCAGTGTAAACGACTCTGCTTTGATAAGTGTCTCATAAAAGCCATGCTCAAGACCGAGCTCATATAACTTGTCAATAGCCTTATATTGCAAAGGACTTAGTTCGACAGAATCATCATTGGCGTAAAGTTCAAGGTACTTCTCGAGTGTAGCGCCCTCTATACGTACCAGGTTCTCATCTACCAGCCTGTCACAGAGTTCTTCTTTGCGATCTCGTGCGACACGGACCGCGTCAGTCAGGACTTCTTCGTAGGCAATAGCTGACGTCAAGGGAAGTGAACGGCGAATAGCCATCCCACCCAGAGGTAGCGGCAGATCCTTACCGGCAAGCTCTTGCCAGATATCCCACATCTCTCTCTCGACTTCAAGTTCATCGTTAAATGTCAAAATACTTTCATGGATCAGCACTCCGGCATCTACATCACCGTTTGTGACAGCAGCTTCGATATCGAGAAAGTTCATATACGTGATGCGTGCATCTGGATAGGCCATACGGAAGAGCATCGCATTGGTCGTATATTTTCCACTTAGTGCGACCTTAAAACGGCGTTTGAGCTTGGTATCTTTTCGGCGCATCAACTTTGGCCCATACCCTTCACCAAAACTTACCGCCGTTTTCAGCAGCGCATACTCGTTACGAATATGTGGATAGAGAGCAAAACTGATAGCCGTGATATCGTATGTACCCTTCAGTGCTTCGACATTGAGCGTCTCTATATCCAGTGCAAGATTATCAAACTCTATATCATCAATACCTACCCATCCAAACTTGATAGCATAATACATAAAGATATCATCAGCATCCGGCGAATGAGCGATTAGTACTTTTTTCAATAAGGCTCCCTTTATAATCAATTAGATTTTAACCTAAGAACGCTAAAATTACGCATTATTTTCTATGTCCTACAAAACAGATATAAATATTGCAAATTGACATATTTTGTGGTTTATATTTCTTATTGGCATACAATTTAGGAACTTATTCACTCGTCGAAGGAAAATGATGGACGCTAACAAGCAAAAATCTCTGGATCTAGCACTGAAACAGATCGATAAAGCATTTGGGAAAGGGGCGCTGATGCGTCTCGGTGACAAAGTGATCGAACCACTCGAATCGATCAGCACCGGCTCGATAGGCCTTGATCTCGCTTTAGGTATCAATGGTGTCCCTCAGGGACGTATCATTGAGGTCTATGGTCCTGAAAGTTCAGGTAAGACGACATTGGCACTGCAGATCACTGCAGAAAGTCAAAAGAACGATGGCGTATGTGCGTTCATCGACGCGGAACATGCACTTGACATCCAATATGCCAAGAACCTTGGTGTCGATGTCGAGAACCTACTTGTCTCTCAGCCCGATTACGGTGAGCAGGCACTTGATATAGTAGAGACCATCGTACGCTCCGGCGCGGTAGACCTGATAGTCATCGACTCCGTTGCCGCTCTGACACCAAAAGTAGAGATCGAAGGTGAGATGAACGACCAGCAGGTCGGTGTCCAGGCAAGACTGATGTCAAAAGCACTACGAAAGCTGACTGGTATCCTACATAAGATGAACACGACCATCATCTTCATCAATCAGATCCGGATGAAGATCGGGATGATGGGCTACGGTTCACCAGAGACTACTAGTGGTGGTAATGCACTTAAGTTTTACGCTTCTGTACGTATAGATATCCGTAAGATCGCCACACTAAAACAAGGCGATAGTCAGATAGGTAACCGAGTTAAGGCGAAAGTCATCAAAAACAAGGTAGCTCCTCCATTTCGTCAGGCAGAATTCGATATTATGTTCGGTGAAGGGATCTCCAAAGAGGGTGAACTTGTAGATTACGGGGTCAAGCTAGATATTATCGATAAAGCCGGAGCCTGGTTTAGTTATGAGAACGCTAAACTTGGGCAAGGTCGTGAGAACGTCAAGCAAAAGTTCAAGGATGAACCAGAGTTGGCTCTGGAAATAGAGAAAAAGATAAAAGACGCCATGGGCATGAGCACTATCATCGAAATGGGCCAATCAGAAATAAATGAGGTAGACGAATGATCTTTATAGACAATGTAGTAGCGATGGAAGTAATGGATTCACGTGGAAATCCAACAGTTAAAGCCACAGTCACACTCAGTGACGGTACAACAGAAAGTGCGGTCGTCCCAAGTGGAGCGAGTACTGGAAAACGTGAAGCCCTAGAGCTACGTGACGGTGGTACGCGCTATATGGGTAAAGGCGTGCTAACTGCTGTTGAGAATGTAAATACTCAAATAGCTGATGTCTTGATGGGGATGAGCCCTTTCAATCAAGCAGCAGTAGATGCAGAGATGAAAAGACTTGACGGGACAGAGAACTACGGTACCCTTGGTGCTAACGCTGTCCTTGGTGTCTCTATGGCTGTCGCACGCGCTGCAGCAGCAAGTCTTGAGATGCCACTTTACCGTTATCTCGGTGGTGCAAACGCCATGGTCATGCCTGTCCCGATGCTTAACATCATCAATGGTGGCTCCCATGCAGATAACTCAGTCGATTTCCAGGAGTACATGATCATGCCTATCGGTTTTGATGATTTCTCTGAAAGTCTGCGAGCTTCTGCTGAAGTCTATCATAACCTGAAAAAGATACTCAAAGACGCTGATCATAATACAGCGCTTGGCGATGAAGGTGGTTTTGCACCTGACCTTAGTTCAAATGAAGAGCCTATTCAAGTGGTCATGCAAGCAATAGAGAAAGCAGGTTATGTACCTGGCAAAGAGATCGCGATCGCTCTTGATGTCGCTGCCTCTGAACTTGTGGCTGATGGTGGATACCGTCTTGACTCCGAAGACCGTACTGTGACATCTGCAGAGCTTGTCGATTACTATGTCGATCTGTGTGAGAAATACCCTATTGTCTCTATCGAAGATGGTCTGAGCGAAGATGACTGGGATGGTTGGAAACTGTTGACAGAGAAACTTGCTGATAAAGTCCATCTCGTAGGTGATGACCTTTTTGTCACGAATGTCAATATTCTTAATGAAGGGATCCAGAAAGATATCGCGAATGCGATATTGATCAAACCAAATCAGATAGGATCAGTCTCTGAGACTATGCAAACAGTTCGTCTGGCACAGAGAAATGGATATCAATGTGTCATGAGTCACCGTTCGGGTGAAAGTGAAGATGCATTTATAGCTGACTTTGCTGTTGCACTTAACTGCGGTGAGATCAAGACTGGTTCTACAGCACGTGGTGAACGTACAGCAAAATACAACCGTCTTCTGGAAATAGAGAACGAAGTCATCTACGGCGAATATCTGGGCGCTGAGCTTTTTTAGCCGCTTAACTACCTATGCACATCATCCCGGGAGAGCTAAGAAAGACATGCCTTTGCCTCTCCCGCTCATCTTCTCCTGTGATCGGTACTATTGATGACTAATGTTCCTATGGATGATGAGCTTTTCAGCGAGATAGATACTGAACAGCCTTTGACTGAGCGCTATCTCGGACTTAGCTGGACAAAATTCCTCTTTTTAGTGCTTCTTGTCATGGCGGTAGGTATCTATATAGGTATTTTACTTTTTGGTGACAACTCACTGGAAGTACTACTTAAGCTTGAGTCTTATGAGGATCAACTAAAAGATGAAGTCGTCAGATTAAAACAGGAAAATTCGATACTGCAAAAAGAGTTCTTTGAGCTAAAAGAACTTGATGCAGATAATTAGAAGGTTTCTTCATCACGATCAACTAGACCCAATAGACTCCAAGACGATCTTGTTATAATACAATATAGGGTGCTTTCATAAGTCTCCGTTCATCGATGAGAGGTGTTATTTGTTCAGATATTTGTTAATGACCGTCATACTGATCAGCTTAGTCCAAGCTAGAGAGAACCCTTTTTTCTCTGCCAAGGGCACTAAGGGACTTCCTGTAAGTTCCAACCAGTCTAAAGACTTTGAGCCTCTCAAACGTGCTGCTGTAAATCTTCCTGACAGTGCAAGAGTAGTCAAAGAGGTCACAGTACAGTACCAGAACCTTGACGGATCGCTCGCCACTACAAGTATCGCTCTCGATCACAGTGTAGATTGGCATCTGCCTATCTTCATCTCACAGACTTTTAGCACAGACGAGAAGGTCCTCAAGAAAAAAGTCACGACTACAAGAGCTACATATAAGTTGATAGCTGATCTTGATGAGGCACTCTTCTATCAAGCAGGAAACAGTATGCGAATAAAGACATCTGACAAACTGATACGACATTTCATGGTCACCAGACCCCATAGAGTGGTCATGGACTTTGAAAAAGAGGCAAACTTTAGATCAAGATCTAAAGATGTCTCAGACAAGCCCTATAAAAAGATCCGTATGGGTAATCATGATGGTTACTACCGTGTAGTCATCGAGTTAGATGGGCAGTATCACTATAAGATAGTCACTGAAGAGGACGCCCAGGTATTGACCTGTTTTTAAGCGTCTAGTAAGAAAATATATTAGATCCCCGCGTCCAGGCTTTTACTCTGTGCATCGGTGATAAGCATATCTACGATCTCGTCAAAAAGGCCCCCATTCATTATCTCATTGAGACGATAAAGAGTCAGGGTTATTCGATGGTCACTTATGCGGTTTTGAGGATAGTTATAAGTACGAATACGACCACTACGGTCACCTGTCCCTACCTGTACACTACGACTTGCACCCTCTTTTAACATAGCTTCTTGCATCTCAAGGTCATAAAGCCGTGCTTTAAGTACCTTCATAGCTTTGTCTTTGTTTTTATGTTGAGACTTTTGATCCTGATTGGTCACGACTATACCGGATGGAAGGTGCGTTATTCGTACCGCAGAGTCAGTCGTGTTGACTGACTGCCCACCACAACCAGAAGAGCGCATGACATCGATCTTAAGATCATTGGGATCGATCTCTACTTCGACATCATCGACTTCAGGCATGATCGCCACTGTGATAGCAGAGGTATGTACCCTACCCTGTGACTCCGTCGCAGGAACACGTTGCACTCGGTGTGTACCGCCTTCATACTTCATACGACTGTAGACTTGTTCACCTTTGATCAGAATGATGATCTCTTTATAGCCGCCCGATTCGGATGGGCTGCTACTCATTATCTCGACCTTCCAGTCTTTGACTTCAGCATATCGTGTATATGCTGTAAACAAGTCACCGACGAAGTTCGCGGCTTCATCACCACCGGTTCCTGCTCGCATCTCGATGATAGTATTGCGCTCATCGTTAGGGTCTTTAGGCACCATCAAGACTTTGATAGCATCCTCTAGAAGAGGCACCTGTGGTTCAAGCTCTTTGAGTTCCTCTTTTGCAAGTTCTCCCAGTTCCGGATCACTTAAGATAGACTTGTTCTCATCAATATCAGCAAGAAGGGTCTTGTACTCGTTAGCTTTTTCGACAACAGGGAGAAGTGCGGATTGTTCTTTGGAGAGTTTTGTCATCTTTTTGATATCTGAACCGATATCTGGAGCACTGAGCAGTACGCTCAGTTCATCATAACGCACGATAAAGGGGGTTAGTTTATCGGCCAACATAGGTAATATACCTACTTAGAGAGCGTTGACAGCTTGGTGTAAACGACTCACTTTGCGTGAAGCAGTCTCTTTTTTCAGAATACCTTTGCTTACAAACTTATGGATCTGCTGGTTCGCTACTTTAAGTGCCTTTTGAGCCTCTTCTTTATTGCCTTCATCGATAGCTGAACGGACAGCCTTTACGATGTTCTTGAAACGGGTGCGGTAAAAACGGTTACGCTCAGTACGTGTCTCTGTCTGGCGGATACGTTTTAATGCTGACTTATGATTTGCCATTTATTATCCTTATCATAATTTTTTTAGGGTAGAATGCTACCTGAAAGATTCTTAAATTTAAGTTACATTTAATTCAACTAGTCATAAAAACCACATATACGGAGAGAAGATGAAGTTATTCGGAACAGATGGAGTACGTGGACAAGCAGGAACGTTCTTGCATGCTGAGTTAGCTATGCGGGTCGCGATGGCAGCTGGCATATATTTTAAAAAAGATGCCAAGACAAAAAAGATCCTTGTAGGAAAAGATACACGTAGAAGTGGTTATATGATCGAATCTGCCATTGTCAGTGGTCTCACTGCAGTTGGTTATGACGTCATCCAGATCGGACCCATGCCAACACCAGCCATCGCCTTTCTAACAGAGAACATGCGTTGTGATGCGGGGATCATGCTCTCGGCCAGCCATAATCCATTTGACGATAATGGGATCAAATTCTTTGACTCTCATGGTGACAAACTCTCCGAAAAAGATGAAGCAGCCATCGAAGACCTTATACATAATAAGACTGGCCTTATCAAAGAACAACATGCCAAAGGGGCAAAGATAGGTGCGGCAAAACGTATAGATGACGTTGTCGGACGCTATATAGTCCAACTTAAGAACTCATTTCCACATGAGCTTAGCCTTCAAGGGATGCGCATCGTACTCGATACTGCTAATGGTGCTGGCTATATCGTCGGTCCTACTGTACTCGAAGAACTTGGAGCCGAAGTCATCACACTACACAATGAGCCAAACGGTTCAAACATCAATGAAGGCTGTGGGGCACTCCATCCCAAAGACCTGAGGAAAGCTGTTAAACAGTATCGTGCAGATATCGGGTTTGCCCTTGACGGTGATGCTGACAGACTAGTAGTTGTCGATAACGAAGGTGAAGTAGTCGACGGAGATCAGCTTCTGGGAGCACTTGGCCTGTTCCTAAAGAGTCAGGGCACACTCAGAGGTGATGGTATCGTCGCGACTGTCATGAGCAATCAAGGGCTCGAAGACCATATGGAGAACAATGGGCTAAAGCTATATCGTTCAAATGTCGGGGACAAATATGTTCTGGAAATAATGCGTAAACATGCCATCAACTTTGGTGGAGAGCAGAGTGGTCATGTGATACTACATGATTA
>JADGEC010000191.1 GCA_016744575.1 Sulfurimonadaceae bacterium
GAAGCTACTGCAGATGGTGTCGAGAAGATCAAGAGAGATACCTATCAATATGTCCAAAAGAGGGTACGGACCTTTGCCCGTACTTTGAGCCCAGAGCTTGGTGAATTGACCAATACTGCAGAAGATTCTATAGCGACAGCGGTCACCGAAGCAGACGATAAGGACTTTAAGCAGATCAAAAAGTGGGAACATCCAGTTTACAAGGAGTTGTTCGTACTTATTGGAATACAGAACAAGTGGTTAGATAGACAGACTCATGAAGAGCTGTTATTGCTTTATAAAAAAGATAGTGCCGTATGGGAAGCATTTGAGGATGATGATGGTGAAGATGAACTGGAAGACTTTTTCGACTAGCGTCCAAAGCTAAGCCAATGAAGCGAGTCCATCACTTTTTTCTTTCCATATCCATAGTATCTATCATCCTCTTTAGTGGCTGTGCACCCAAAGAGGCTATGATGCAAGAAGATGCTCTCATAGCAGCCGGTAACTACCGAGGTGCCGCAGAGTTTGCTCGTGCGAATGTAGATGTGCAAGATCGCTATGATATAGATAACCTGCTCTGGCACCTTGAAGGTGCTCACGCATCACTCTTTGCCAAAGAGCATAATGTCAGTATCGAATCATTTGATGAAGCTGAGGCATTGATCAAACACTACCGTGAGCAGATGCTTTCGAGTGATGTCACCCAGGCTGTACGTGCAAACTTTCTAAATGATACGACCCGTCCCTACATCGGCACTGAGTATGACGGTATCATGCTCAACACCTATAAAGCTATCGACTATATGGCGATGGGTGATATGGAGGCTGCTCGTGTCGAGTTCAATCGTGCTATCGATCGGCAGCGTCGGGCGAAGGCTTACTTTGCTCAGATGATAGCGAAAGAGCGTGCGGAACTAGAGAAGAAAGAGCAGCAAGAACGTGCAAGTGGCTCAGATTTGCGCCTGACCGAGACCTTGCAGAACCCAGATATAAAAGCACGTCTGGAGCAGGGCTATCCCGGTCTATACTCTTTTGAACCCTATCCTGACTTCATCAACCCGATGACGACCTATCTTGCAGGTGTGTTTGCGATGGCGGATGATAATCCTGGTAAAGCGGAGACCCTCTTAAAAGAGGCGTATGGCATGATGCCAGAGAACACGACGGTCGCGGCTGATCTTCAGGCGGTCTCATCACAGCTAGAGAGTGGGAAGAGGAGCCAGGAGTCGTTGGTCTGGGTCATGTTTGAGAACGGACAGGCCCCTATCCTTATGGAGTGGCGTATCGATCTGCCTGTCTTTATAGCTACGAATAAGCTGGACTATATCTCCATAGCACTGCCCCGGCTAGTCGAGCGACAACAGGCCTTCTCTTCGCTCTCGCTTGTCACCACTGGTTCAGAGCGCTACCAGACAGCATATCTAAGTAGTATGGAACGAGTCATCAAGACAGAGTTCGAAAAGAACTATGATGCGATCCTTCGGCGAGCCATCTTCTCTATGATGACCAAGACAGCGATGGTATATGCTGCAAATGAGAACAGTCAAAATAACAACAATGAGATAGGTGCCTTGATAAGTCTGCTTGCAACGATCTATCAGGTGGCTTCGACGCATGCGGACACCCGTATCTGGAGTACCTTGCCTAAAGAGTTTCAGCTTGCCCGTTTTTCCCGTCCGGATGATGGGATACTAAAGCTGATGAGTCCAGGTGGCCTGTTACTATCACAAATAGAACTACCCGAGAGTGACTATACACTTGTTTATGTTAAAATGGCTACACACGGAGCTGACCCGTCTGTATCCGTCATACCGTTTGGAAGGAGATAAAGATGAGGATCTACAGTCTGATATTTGCACTGCTACTTATATTTGGCGGATGTGCAGATAACTCATCGTATGTCAAGGTCGTAGATAGTTCTATTGACCGTGATATCGATATAGAGGACATCAAAGAGAGAGTCCGCGAGGATGGCCTCAAAGAGGTGCAGGTGATGGGAGAGAACGATACGGATGAGTATATGTTATTACGTTATCGTGTAGTCTGGCAGGATAAGGATGGCTTTGATGTCCCATCCATATCATCGAGCTGGAGAGATTTTCCGGTCCATAAGAACTCCAATTTCACTATCAACATCATCGCGCCCAACAAAGAGGCACAGAAGTACCAGCTTTTTATAAACAGACAAGGAGAGTAAGTTGAAAAGATCCCAGATAGCAGCAGTTTTGATGGCTGCGGCGATCACACTCATGACCGGGTGTGCAGACAAGACAGAGCGTATAGATATCAATAATGATGAAGGTGCTCAGGTCATGGGTCTGGATTATCGTGATTTCAATCAGGCTGCGGCAGATGCTGTACAGTCGATGCTAAAGTCTGGTGCCCTTGATAAGAAGAGTGGTGACCGTTATGTACTTGCCATCTCACGTATCACTAATGATACGATGCAGCATATTGATACCGATCAGCTCATCAAGAAGATCCGTATTGAGTTACTCCGTAGTGGTAAGGTCGTTGTGACGACTGCTGTCGGGATAGACGGTGCGGAGGACAAGATGGCAAAAGAGGCCAGAAAACTTCGTGAGGATGCTGAGTTCAACCAGCGTACGGTTCAAGAAGAGGGTCAACTGATAGCACCAGATATGAGTCTCTCTGGAAAGATCATCCAGCGTAATGTGAAGATGGATGATGGAAAACAGCAGGTAGAGTACTACTTTATGCTTTCACTTACTGAGATCAAAACAGGTCTTGCGTGGTGGGAAGGTGAGACAGTCATCGGTAAGCGTGGCAGTGGAAAATCAGTCTCCTGGTGATAATTGGAATCGGATGATAAAGGCCCTTTTTAAGAAAGGGGTCTGATCATCAGCTAGACCAAAGTGTGGTTGAGGATGGTATTGTTCTCAAAGACATCACGCAGTAGTTGTGAACTTCGCATCGCTTCGAGTCTGTCTAACTGGCCCATCTTATGGGTATCACTTCCTACAAAATCGACCATTCCCTGACTGGCGATCCTCTCAGCTACTTTTTTCACCTCTTTTGAATAGTAACCACTAAGTGAGTTGATATTGAGTTGAAAGAGTACGCCCATCTCTTTCAAGGCCTCATACCGTGAGAAGTCCTGATGCATAAAGACGTAACGTTCAGGATGCGCAAGAACAGGCTGATATCCGGCTTCATACATCTTAAAGACCATTCCACTTAGATCTGCCGGTGCCATGACATAAGACATCTCAAATAGCAGATAGTTCCCGCTAAACGTCAAGATATCCTTTTTTCTAAGTAGAGAGAGAAAGTGCTCATCAAGATAGTATTCAGAGGCTACTTCGATACGGATGTCTATCTTGCGTCTGGCGAGTTCCTCTCTTACGGCAAAGAGCCCATCAAGGATGATATTTGAGCTATTAGGATAACGATGGCTCATCGTATGGGGCGTAGTGATCAGTTTCTTGTAGCCGAGTCCTTTAAGACGTGAGATCATAGCAATGGAGTCTTCCATGGATTTTGAGCCATCATCTATCCCGGGGATAAGATGCGAATGCAGATCGATATCGAGATCTACTTTAAGGTCTTTCTCGCTTTTCACATCTAAAGGGTTTTCGGCTAGTTTATCTAAAAATCGTGCCCATCTTTTTTTCAATCTTTGCCTTCATAGTCATTTGTTTAAATTCTTGCATAGCATAAAAAGTATTATATTATGTAATTATAGCTGAATCCT
>JADGEC010000076.1:0-17012 GCA_016744575.1 Sulfurimonadaceae bacterium
AGACTGCCGCGTCGAACTGAAAGTCGATACTGGGATGCACCGTAATGGTATTGCTCTTGAGATGCTTGATGCTGCATTTGACGCGATCAAAGAAGCTGGACTGAAGTTAGAGGGGGTCTTTACCCATCATCGCAGTGCGGATAGCCTGAGCTCAGAGTGGTTTTGGCAGAAAAAAAGTTTTGAAGATGTCAAAGCGGAGTCTGGCAGACTGGCAGAGTCTTATGGGTTTGCACCATTACGTTTTCACAGTGCTAATTCTGCTACTCTCTTTCGTGAGGCGTCCTACACAGAGGATCTGGTACGTATAGGTATTGCCGCGTATGGGTGTCTGAAGATGGATGTGACACTTGACCAACCTGAGCTAAAGCCTGTCCTCTCATTATGGGCTGAGAAGATCGCTTCTAGAGTACTTCTACCGGGACAACGGGTAGGCTACAACGGTACCTATAGTGCTGAAAAAGAGCAAGTGGTCTCGACATATGATGTTGGTTATGCAGATGGTCTGCAACGAGTGCTCTCCGATGACTATGGTACTCCCGGAGATGCTCAGCTTTTGGGAAGGGTGTCGATGGACAACAGCACATTTACGGCAGATGAGGAAGTGTTACTGATATTTGATGATGCCAATGTGATCGCTAAAGCCGCAGGGACTATTGGTTATGAGTTTTTAGTAGGTCTTCGTAGTGATCTTGAACGGCGGCTTATCGACTGATCAGCCTGAGATCTTGATGATGGCCTCAGAGAAGATGACACCGTCGATCGCTTCAGAGGCCAAGGCTTCGATCTGCTCCTCGTTGTCGATCCGGCAGAGGACTTTGGCATCAAAGAGGTAGTTGTCTGCCGCGTTTTGGGCACTTTTAGCCAGCTCTTCATGTACGATGATAAATGAAGCACCAAGGGCACTTGCATAGATCACTTCACGAAGGTTCGCAGCTTCGAGGGCAAACTTGAGCTCATTTTGGTTGAGGTGGTCGATGATGTCCAGGTTCTCTTTTGAAAAGGGGAGGAACAGCAGGCTGTTAGGCGGGGTATGGGTGATAGCATCACTATCATCTATATGATAAAATCGCTCCGAAGCGATAAAGGGGTGTCCAAATAAGAGCATCTCTCCTCCTTTAGCCGTTCATGCACTCTTGCGAGCAGTAGTAGCGAGCATTTTTTATAAAGGCATCATCGACAGCTACATAGGTCCCGCATTTCGCACAGGGGATAAGTTCGTCACTCTCACGTTTCTTCTTTTTCTTAGGTGCTGGCTTTCTTTTGGATGCAGTCCTACTTTTTTCCGGACTTTTGAGCCGTTTTTTCTTGAAAAAGATAAAATAGACCGTGATGAATACGACGATCAGTAAAAGGAGCTTTAATATCATGCGTGTCCTTTTATGAGGAGATAGTGACGTTTATCGGTCTGGATGATCTCGTAGTCGAGAGAGGCATCGATCTCCTCAAAGACTTTCTCCCCTTTGTAAAAAAGAAGCAGTGTCTCTTCACTCATGAACGGGCGGCTCAACTTCAGCAGCAGCTGTGTGTCAGTGACTGCTCTTGATGTGACCATATCGACAGTAAAAGCTTCGAGCTCTTCGACACGGCAATCCTGGACATCGACGTTCTTTAGACCAAGGTCAGCTTTGATGAACTGTAAGAAACTGGCTCGTTTCTTCAGTGGTTCGACGAGCGTTATCTGGGTGTCTGGCAATACCATCGCCAGGATGAGGCCGGGAAAACCGGCACCGGTCCCAATGTCGAGAGCACTTTTTAGTGGAGGCAGAAAGCTTACAGGATAGAGTGCATCATAGATAAAATGATCTAGTTCATCCTCACTTCTGACACCAGTCAGGTTGTGGACCTTGTTCCATTTGAAGAGGTGCGTTTTGTACCGTGAGATGTTATCAGCGAAGGTGTCGGGTAAGACGATCTTATCTTTCAGGGCTTTGGCTAGTAGATCCATTAAGAGAGGTGCTCCGTAGTCTTTAGTTCTGAGCGTAGATGTCTGTTATTAGAAAGCATCTGCTCTTTTTCCTGATGATGTGGTCTTCTTATCATAGCCATGGATTATAGCTGATTTTTATTTAGAAGGAGGTCGAGATGCTGGCCCCACTTCTCAGTGCCTGACCTATATATTTGGAGTTTAGCCATCAGATTCACACTTTACCTGTATAATGCCTGCATGCGAGCTAAAAACCTTTGGTCTTTTGCACTGTTGATGGCTATGGTATTTTCGATGACTCATGAGTTTATCTATAGCACCCACGACCATCACTCCAGTGTGCATGAGTACGTCCATGAGATCACTACGATGACAGATCATGGTGATAGCTGTGATCATCACTTTATGCTTCATCTGAGCTATCCTTTGCCAGAGAGAGCAGATAACATCACATGGATACACGGCTCACGATCGCTTATACCCTACAACAGAGACTACCTCTCCTGGGACTCGTCCGACCTCTTTAGACCCCCGATCGTCTGACTCTCTTTTAACAACACCTCTTAAATCATAAATGTATTAAAACCGGAAATGGACCATCTCGATGGTCCATATAAAGGGCATCTCTAATGACCCTGTATATCATCAGAGGCCAAAGAAGGTGTGAGATATTGTCTTAAGGTCTTGTAGGACTACCCGTAGGTAATTCAAAAGAGCTTGGGACGATAGCTTGCGCCTTATTTAGCCTCCCGAAGGGCGTCACATACAACATCGTGAGTCTGCGTTAGGCTCTTGCCACCGTAACCAGTTACGCTGACAAGAGCCTGCCTTGATCACAAAGTTGTATGTGACGCTGATGATGCACAGGGTCATTAGAGGTGCCCTCTATTGTCATAGAAGGAAAAGAATGATCAGATCACTAGTGATCAGTAGTGTCCTCATAACTGCAGCGTTTGCGCAGGATTTTGAAGCACTCTTGAACGAAGCGATGCTAAAAAGTCCCTATCTACGTACGTCCGATGTGAACATCGAGCGTTCCAAAGAGTTAGGCGCATCCCTACAGAGGTATGAGAACCCAAATATCGAACTAGAAGTATCCTCTTTTGATGGGGATGTAGGAGGACGAGAGGAGGGCTACAGAGTCGCATTGACACAGCCTCTTCGTCTATGGGGCGTACCTGATGATAAAAAGAGATATGCCGATGCGTTGACAGGCACAGCCAGAGCTGAGGGCTCACTGCGTAAAGCTGGCTTTATTAGAGATATATCATTGATGTATCTTGGGTATGTCCAGAGTCAGGATGTCTTACTCCTTGGTAAAGAGGAGCAGAAGCTGGGGGAGCGGATCTATGAGATCTCTCAGGAGCGTTTTAACGCGGGGACTATCTCCCGCGGTAGGCTTCTGCAGGCAAGAATAGACCTTGAGATGGCGCAAAGTGCTTATGAGAGGCTGCAGATCGAAGCAGATAGTGACTATATGCGTCTTTTGAAAAGTGCTGGGATCGAGAAGGAGATCTCAGTGGATGTGACGCATAAGTTTGTATTACGTGATGGGCACAAGAGTGTCGATAGCCCAGAACAGCTTCTTTGGCAGGCACGTTCAGATGAATCGACTGCCTGGAAACAGGTCAATACGAACTCTGTGGAGTGGGTAGACCTTTATGGCGAGTATGAGAAAGAGCCCGATCAGTCGATCAGCCGGATAGGAGTAGACATCCCCTTGGCACTGTTCAACACCAAGTCTCAAGAGCGTCAGATTGCCGGACTTGAAGCAAGACGTTCTCGATTGCTTCGAGACACTGCGTCAACACAACAAGATATCGAAGTCAAACGTCTGGAGAAGGAATCAACACATCTGAGGCGGCTAGAACAACGCTTGAACTCAGTACTCCAAACAGAACTTGAACTGCTTGAGATGTTTGAAGAGGGTTATAAGATCGCCAATATCAATCTGCTAGAGTTGCAAGATGTGAAAGATAAGGTCATCGATACCAAAAGAGAGCTTATCGATGTTGAGATACATCTGCAAGCTAACATCATCCATCAAAACTATTTACAAGGAAGCTACAATGAATAGACTTTTTTTACTCTTGAGCATCACTATCACCACACTCTTTAGTCTTGAACTTCCTATGGAGAGAGCAGCGCTTCGTGCTGTGGGTACAAGTGCAGAAGTCAATGCTAAGATAATGCAACTGTCCGATTCGAGGCAGTCCATCATGTCTCTTGTCGATGGTCATATAGAGAACTACTTTGTCAAGCCTGGAGAAAAGGTGAAGGTAAAGCAGAAGATAGCAAAGATCGACTCGATCATGCTCTCCAAGATGACGGCAGAGTCCCTCTCACTGAAGCAGCAGTATAGTGCATTGGGGAAAAACCATGAAGCAAGCAGGCAGCTTTATGAGAAAGGCATGCTCGCTCTTCAAGATCTAAACAGACTGGGTATTGAAAAAGATGCTATGAGAGCAGAGCTTAATACATTAGAGTCTCAACTACTGACTTTGGGTATCAATACAAAGACGCTTAAAAAAGCTTCATCGGAGTACATCCTCTATGCACACAGTGATGGTGTCGTCAATGAGATATTACAGCCTTTGCACTCAGTCGTAGGTAGAGATACACCTATCGTATCGATCGTTGCAGAGAATGCTGTCTATGCCAAAGCTTATGTACCGCTGCGATATGCCGATAAGCTCAAGATCGGACAAAAGGCCGAGCTCTACCATAACGGCAGACAGCTTAGCGCACATCTGGTCCAGCTGCTTCCTGAAGTCGACCCGCAGACTCAGCGCGTGGTCACGCTTTTTGCTATCGATGATAGGTATGACGATCTCTATATCAATGCATACGTCCCACTGAAGATCTATTTCGATACGGACAAAGAGTATGTCACGGTAAAGAGATCGGCACTCTCGTTTTTTCAAAACGAATGGGTCGTCTTTGTCCCAAAAGCCCATGCGGGGGAGGAACACCATGATGATCACGAAGGACATGAACAAGATCCCTTCCATGCAAAGGAGAGTGCTCATGATGAAGAACATGAAGGATCGATGAGCGATGCTGATGAGAATGAAGGACATGAAGGTCACGACGAGCAGTCAAAGTCAGCCTATGAAGCTCGTGTGGTCAAGATCATCGTCGAAGATGGTCACTATGCAGCCATCAAAGGTCTTCATGCTGGTGAAGAGTATGTCAGCGATAAAAGTTACTACGTCAAATCGATGCTGTTAAAGTCATCGCTTGGCGGGCACGGTCATTAGGAGAAGTAGATGTTAAATAGACTTATTGACCTCTCACTGAGGTACAGACTACTGGTCGTAGTCCTTTTTAGCACCATCGCGGCATTTGGCTTTAAGGCGTATATGCAGCTCCCCGTAGATGCTTTTCCTGATATCACACCCAAACAGGTCGTGATCTACACCGAGAGTCCAGGTAACTCGGCTGAAGATATTGAAAAGCTGATCACCTATCCCATAGAGTCAGCACTGTCAGGTATGGCAGGGGTGAAGACCATTATGTCAAACTCGCTGTTTGGCCTCTCGTATGTCTCCATCTTCTTTGATGATGCGATGGACATCTACTTTTTACGACAGCTTGTCAACGAGCGTCTTGGCAATGTCGATATCCCTCAAGGCTGGGGTACTCCTGCTCTTGGACCAAATACGACAGGACTCGGACAGGTCTTTTGGTATGAGCTTTATGACAAGAGTGGAGAACACTCTCTGAGTGAGATCCGGCAGATGCAAGACTATATCGTGACACCGTTGTTTAAAAGTGTCAGTGGTGTCGAAGAGGTCATCGGTTGGGGTGGTCATGAGAAGCAGTATGATGTCATCATCGATATGCAAAGACTTCAAAGTGTCTCTGTGACGTATGAAGATGTCATCACTGCGCTGCAAAAGAGTAACCGTGCTGCAGGTGGACAGTATCTTGAGTTTAATCGAGAGCAATATCTGATCCGTGGTACAGGACTCTATAAAAGTCTTGATGATATCCGTAATACCGTCATCAAGCCTTATAAAGGGCAGTCCGTGACGATTGAGGATGTCGCTCTTGTCAAAGAGGGTTCAGCTCCGCGTTTTGGTGCAGTCTCTATCGATGGCAGTGAGTCGGTGATGGGTATGGTCTTGCAACGTACGGATACCAATGCAGCGCAGGTCGTCAGTGCTTTGAAAAAAAAGATCGAGACGGTCGATGCTGCGCTGCCTGAAGGGGTAGAGATAAAGACGCTTTATGATCGCACCGAGATCACCAATAAAGCGGTCACTACCATGAGTAAGGCTCTTTTGAGCGGTATAGTCCTGGTCGCCATCGTCTTGTTCCTTTTTCTGTTTGAGATACGCTCAGCCTTTATTGTCATCCTCTCTCTGCCGCTGTCGCTGCTGATGGCTTTTTTACTGATGGAGCACTTCGGACTATCGGCCAACTTGATGAGTCTGAGTGGTCTGGCTATTGCCGTGGGTATGGTCGTCGATGGGACCATCGTCATTGTCGAGAACAGCTTTCGCAGACTGCATGATCACCCTGATATGCCTCGTATAGAGGTCATCGCTGCAGCAGCTAAAGAGATCGCGACTCCGGTTACCTTTGCCATCTTGATCATCGTGGCTGTCTTTATTCCGCTGTTAAGCCTTGAGGGTTTGGCTGGAAGACTCTACTCGCCGATGGCACTAAACATCGTCTTTGTGATGCTTGGCTCCTTGTCCGTGGCACTTATCCTGGTCCCGGTACTTGCTGTGAGCTTACTCAAGCCGGTCAAGAACAGTCATAATATTGTAATACGTGCTATCCGAAATGTCTATGAACCGCTGCTGGTCTATGCTCTGAGTTATGCGAAAGTCCTCATAAGTGTGGTAAGTACACTTTTTGTGGCATCGGTCATACTACTTTCGATGCAGGGGCGTGAGTTTATGCCTGAACTCAATGAGGAGTCGATCATGTACAGGGTGATCTCTATTCCCGGTACAGGGCTTGAACAGTCAGTAGAGAGTGCCGGAGCTGTTGAGAAGTATATCCTTGAGCACTATAGTGAAGAGGTGGACTCGGTACTCTCCATGATCGGCCGAAGTGAGAAGGGTGAGACTGCACAGGCCAATTATATGGAAGTGTTACTGACCTTAAGTCCGGATATAGAGGATCTTGAAGTGTTGACGTCTCAGATGAATGAGGAGCTTGAACACCGTTTTGAGCATCTACAGTTTATCCCCACTCAACCTATCGCTATGCGGATAGAGGAGCTGCTCGAAGGGGTCAAGGCTGAGTTGGCTATTAAGATATTTGGAGATGATCAAAAAGTGATGGACGGTATCTCCAAAAGTATCCAGGAACGTTTAGGGAAGTTGGATGGACTTGAACGGATGGAAGTCGAATCGCAGCTCGGACAGGCACAGATAACGATCACCCCGGATTATCTGGCGTTGGCACGATATGGTATCAGTGTCGATGAGATCATGGAAGTCATCCGCTATGGTATTGGTGAAGAACCAGTCACGCAAATGATCGAAGGTGTTCGTCGTTTTGGCATAGTCCCGAAGATCAAAGGCGCGAAAAAAGATATCCAGGCTGTAAAAAGTGTGACACTACGATCTTCTGAGGGAGTGCTGGTGACACTTGAACAGCTCTGTGACATCAAGGTAGTGCAGGGTGCCTCATTCATCAAGCGCGAGGATCTGAGTCGTTATATGGTCCTCTCCATGGAGGTAGAAGGACGCGATGTCGCATCCTTTGTCGAGGAAGCCAATGGACTCATCATGCAAGATGTCTCCATCCCGGATGGTTACTATATCTCCTGGGCAGGGGATTTTAAGAATATGCAAGAAGTGACAGAGAAGTTGATGATCATCATCCCTATCACGGTCTTTCTGGTCATCTTACTGCTCTATACTGCCTTTGGATCGTTATCAAA
Organism: Sulfurimonadaceae bacterium; assembly: GCA_016744575.1. GTDB lineage: Bacteria > Campylobacterota > Campylobacteria > Campylobacterales > Sulfurimonadaceae > BB26. The sequence goes on from JADGEC010000076.1 coordinate 7,830, forward strand.
AGCTCTTTTGATCTTGATGAACGTCCCCTTTGGCCTGATCGGGGCGATAGCGGCGCTGGTGATCAGCGGCATCTATCTCTCCGTCTCGGCAGTGGTCGGTTTTATAGCCATCTTCGCTATAGCCGTTCTTAATGGTATCGTCCTGGTCAGCTTTATTGATGAACTGCGTGTCGACTACCCGGATGCACCGTTGGAGACACTTCTGAAAGATGCTGCACTACTGAGACTGCGTCCTGTTCTTATGACAGCGTTTACTACCTTGTTTGGCATCTTGCCACTGCTTTTTGCGACAGGTGTGGGTTCAGAGATCCAGTATCCATTGGCGGTAGTAGTCATAGGTGGTATCATCAGTTCGACACTATTGACCTTAGTCGTACTGCCTGCGGCTTATCTACTGTTTTTTAAAGAGAAAGATGTCAGACCCGCTCTGGACTGAATGTCCAGAGAGTCTTGTAGGATCTAAAGGTACTATTGTTGGAGGAGGGTGTTTAAGAGAGTGTTACAGTAGATGCCCCATCTGTTCTTTCTTGACTTTGAGATAACCTTCATTATGCGTATTTGAGTCGATGATGATAGGAAGGCGCTCGACTATCTCGATATCTTCAAGAGATTTGATCTTTTCGGGATTATTGGTCATTAGACGGATGCTGTGGACGTCGAAATGGTGCAAGATCGTCGTGACGACCTCATAAGTACGTTCATCTGCAGCAAAACCGAGTTGATGGTTGGCTTCGACCGTGTTAAGGCCTTTGTCTTGCAGGGCATAGGCATTGATCTTGTTCAGTAGACCGATATTACGACCTTCCTGACGCAGGTATATCACCATCCCACCATTTTTTTCGATCGTCTGTAGGGCGAACTCAAGCTGGTCCCGGCAGTCACACTTAAGGCTTCCGATAGCATCGCCTGTCAGGCATTCTGAATGGATACGGACCATAGGTATAGTATTCATCGGTTCTTTATAGATGGCAAGATGCTCTTTGTGACCCTCTTTAAAAGCTTTGACTTTGAAATCACCAAAGCGTGAAGGAAGATTAGCAGCATCTGAAATAGTTATATGCATTGATTTAAACTTTTTATGGCTAGAATTGAGCTCTTATTATTTAAGATGCCGTGATTATAACAAATTTTGCATCAACTAGAAGGGTTAAAATGTTTCAACGTTTTCGGCGGACACGTCTAAATCCACATCTTCGTTCATTGGTCCGTGAGACTTTAGTGAGTGTCGATGATTTTATCTACCCACTTTTCGTACGTCCGGGAGAGGGTATCAAGACCGAAGTCAGCTCTATGCCTGGCGTCTATCAGATGAGTCTTGATGAGGTGATAAAAGAGTGTGAGATACTCAAAGCGATGGGTCTTTACAAGGTCATCTTGTTCGGTATCCCGGAGACAAAAGACTCAGTTGGTTCTGACGCAGTTTGCGACCATGGCATCATCGCTACAGCGGTACGCGAGATAAAGCGTGCCCATCCGGATATGTTCGTAGTGACGGACCTCTGCTTCTGTGAGTATACCGACCATGGTCACTGCGGGATCATCGACCATGTCCACCAGACAGTCGATAATGATGCCACATTGAAGATCTCTGCGCAGCAGGCGATCGTCCATGCAAAGGCCGGAGCGGACCTTATCGCCCCATCAGGGATGATGGACGGGATAATCGAGACTTTGCGAGATGCACTTGATGGAGGCGGTTATGAGAGCCTTCCTATCATGAGTTACTCGACAAAGTTCGCTAGTGGATATTATGGACCATTTCGTGATGTCGCAGAGTCAGAACCAAGTTTTGGGGATCGTGCAAGTTACCAGATGGACCCGGCAAACCGTCGCGAAGCTATCAATGAAAGCATCGCTGATGAAGCCCAAGGTGCTGATATTCTTATGGTCAAACCAGCACTGGCGTTCTTAGATATCATCAGAGATATCAGAGAGGTCACAAACCTTCCGCTTGCTGCCTACAACGTCAGTGGCGAGTACGCACTGCTAAAGTTGGCAGGAAAGCAGGGTCTCATCGATTATGATCGTGTGATGATGGAGACGATGGTTGGTTTCAAACGTGCAGGTGCAGATATATTGATAAGTTATCATGCCAAAGAAGTCGCCAAGATACTAAACTAAACCAGTCGTATTAGTATTGTGATATGATTGGCTAGATAATACCAAAGGTAAAAGAGATCTGTTTATAGATGTTGCCAATGGGAAAAGAGGAAGATGTTGAGACATTTTTTAACACTTAAAGACTATACCAAAGAAGAGATACTTCAGATAGTGGAACTGGGTCTGAGTATCAAACGTGAATTGAAAAGCGGTGAGACCAAACACTATATGTCAAACAAGACGCTAGCCATGATCTTCGAGAAAAGCTCTACACGTACCCGAGTCAGTTTTGAGACGGGTATCTTTCAGCTTGGCGGTCACGGACTGTTCCTTTCAAACCGTGATATCCATCTCGGTCGAGGTGAGCCGGTAAAAGATACCGCACGGGTGATATCTTCTATGTGTGATATGATCATGATTCGTACGTTTGCCCACTCGATGATCGAAGAGTTCGCTGCATACTCCAAAGTACCGGTGGTAAATGGTCTGACAGATACCTATCATCCGGTACAACTGTTGGCTGACTATATGACTCTGGTGGAGCATGATCATGCGGATGAGCTTGTCGTAGCTTACATCGGTGACGGTAATAACATGACGAACTCATGGTTGATGCTTGCCGGAATACTTGGTTTTGAACTACGCATCGCTACACCGGCAGGTTATGAAGTCAATCCTATTGTCTTGGCGGATGCCTATGCTATGGCGGAGTCAAGTGGTGCAAAGATCTCGATCTTCAACGATCCCAATGAGGCGATCAAAGATGCTACAGTCGTGACTACGGATACATGGGCCTCTATGGGACAAGAAGATGAGAAAGCGGAACGCTTAAAAGCTTTTAAGGGTTTCATGGTCGATGATGGCATGATGGCTAAAGCTGACAGCGATGCGATCTTTTTACACTGCCTTCCCGCTTACCGGGGCCAAGAGGTGAGTGAAAGTATCCTCGAAGGAGCACAAAGTGTTGTGTTCGATGAAGCAGAAAACCGACTGCATGCACAAAAGGGCTTGATGGTCTGGTTAGATCAGCAGCGCTGATCTCGACTAGATGACGAACATAGCAACGCACTACAAATGTAGTGCTCTGCTGACATACGACTTCTTCATATCTACATCAAAAAACCACTATTTTCAGAGATAATACATTTATAACAATTAATATAGTTTTTTATTGTTGTTCTGCTATCATACTAGATGATACACTTTTTATGACGATGAGGAGACTTGTGATGAGAATATGGCTACTACTATTTATTCTGGCTACGGGAGTGATGGCAGATGCCGCTCCGCAACTAAATGAGAAATTTGGTGAATCATCCAAGTGCAAACCCTGTCATGCGGAAAAAGTGAAAGAGTGGAGCGGTTCATGGCATGCCAACTCACACTATAAAAGTGATGAGTATCTGCGTAAGTCCATAGACTATGTCGGTCGAAAGAGCCGAAAATCGCATAATGCCATCAAAGTACAGTGTGCCGCCTGCCATAATCCACGGATCACGGTCATCAAGACAGGTGCAGATTACGAGATCCAGTCGGTGATGAAGCTTGATAGTCTCTCTGAAGTCAATAAAGCGCTAGAAAGTGATGCGCTCAATGAGGGTATCAACTGTCTGGTCTGTCATAATGTGGACAAGATCGATGAGCACGCAGATGCCTCTGTTCGTGGTGCGCATCGATTGAAGTGGAATAAAGTCGGGATCATGAGCGGACCGCTGGATGATGCAAAGTCTCCATATCACAAGACACAAAGTCGTGATTTCTTTAAAAAGAAGTCAGATGATCTCTGTTATGTCTGCCATGCTAATGATCGCTCTGAAGAGGGGCTCGTCTTTGCAAACACCCAAAAAGAGATGAAGAAAAGCAAGAAGCTCTGTGTCGACTGTCATATGAGCCCACATAAGATGGGATTTGCAAGTAATCTGCCCATTGACAATAAAAGACCCAAAAAAAGGATGGTACGTGAACATGGCTTTGTCGGTGCACATACTGAGTGGCTTTGGGAGGGTGCGCTGAGTTTGAGCGTACAAAAAAAAGCAGACAAATTGCTTGTCACGATGAAAAACGAGAACCCGCATAATATTCCGACAGGATTCGGAGCTCGCGAACTGATCTTGGATATTACGTATAAGCTCGGCAGTAAGCCTATCAGACAGGAGCGGATGTCTCTGACGCAGCACTATACTGATAAACGGGGTAAAGCTACTATCCCTCACCTTGCTACTACAGCCACAAAGGACTTCTCAGTCCCGGCCTATGGTACTAAGACGGTGACGTTGACACCGCCAAAGAACGCAGGAAGTGTCTCGATCGCACTCTCATATAGGCTTGTGAACGATGAGGTAAGAGGGTTGCTCGATCTTGAAGAGGAGATATGGTCTAAAAAGATGCTGATCGATAAGATCGGTATTAGGCTTTAAAGACCTTTAGTCTGACTGATGAAGTCTCAGTCGCTAAGGCAGTGATTTATCTTATACTCTTTTGACTGCGTATCAGTAACTGATCCCAGTAGCACTTCGGACTTTCTCAATCACCTCTAAGGCTGTTTGACGGGCCTTAGTCGCACCATTTCTCAAGATCTCACGTACTTCATCCTGATGGTTCTCATAATATGCCCGCTTCTCACGGTAAGGGCGATAATACTCCCATATCACTTCAGCAAGATAGAGTTTGAAGTGTCCATGTCCTTCACCACCTTGTCTATAACGCTCCTGAAGGGCGATCTGCTTGTTCTCATCCAAAAAGAGTTTACTGATGTTATAGATATTACAGTCCTTAAACTCTTTTGGCTCTTCGACAGGGACCGTTTCGGTCACGATCTTTTTGATGACTTTTAACTGTTTCTTCTCTTCACCGAAGATGTTTATTGTATTGCCATAACTCTTACTCATCTTTTGACCGTCGATCCCTGGGACCGTAGCGACATTCTCATCAACACGATAGTTGGGAAGGGTAAAGATATCTCCGTAGGCGTTATTGAACTTGATGGCGATATCACGTGCTATCTCAACATGCTGTATCTGATCTTTTCCTACAGGGACGATCTCTGAGCCATAGAGCAGGATGTCTGCTGCCATTAGGACAGGATAGGAGAAGAGGCTATGGTTGGCTGCGATCCCTTTGGCCGTCTTGTCTTTAAAACTATGTGCACGTTCAAGCAGTCCCATCGGTGTGAAAGAGGAGAGTATCCAGTAGAGTTCAAGGACCTCTTTGACATCTGATTGTACCCAGAACGTACTACGCTCAGGGTCCATGCCGAGTGCGAGAAAGTCTGTAGCAGCCTGCATCGTAAGCTGTGAAAGACGCTCGCCATCAGGGACGGTGGTCATGGCGTGGTAATTGGCGATGAAAGCAAATACCTCGTTCTCGTTCTGTTCAGAGATCATTGGTCTGATCGAGCCAAAGAAATTTCCGATATGGAGGTCACCTGAAGGTTGTATTCCTGTTAATAGTCTCATGGGTATTCCTGGGTTCCAGCGGGCTTCTAAGAAGGAGTCCGATAGAAAAAATTGTGAGATTATAGCGCAAAAGCAGAGGCTATTTTGGTTTTGCGATTCGAGTGCGTGATTATCAATGATGATTCAGTAATGATGTGTTATATTTAATCTAGAACAAAACAGATAGAAGGAGTTCTTCATGAACACACAGATCCGTACAAAAGATATCACCCTGAACGATTTTACCAAAGCGCATATCGCAGGCGCTATCGAGCAGTTCCAGAAATATAACATGGATATCACGACCGTGAATGTCTCTGTCGCTAAAGAGAAACAAGGGGTAAGCGTAGAGTTCGATATGCATATCGCACATCAACAACCGATCGTCATCCAGCAAGAAGATGCGGATCTCAATGCTGCGATCGACCTGGCAACAGACCGTGCGACTAAAGCACTTCGCCGTCTGCATGATAAGGTCAAATCGCATCGTAACAGTTCACTCAAAGAGACTGAAGCCGTCGAGGTAGAGTAGTGGAGAAAGTAAAGGTCGTATGTCCGCACTGCAGGAAAGTCAATGCGATCCCGGTAAAAGAGAGTTATGCAAAGGCTAATTGCGGTCACTGTAAGAACTCTTTGCTCGATACAAAGCCAATAGCACTAGATAGTGCGGCTTTTGATGACCACGTAGTCAACAGTGACATCCCCGTCATCGTCGACTTCTGGGCAGAATGGTGTGGCCCCTGTAAGATGATGGCCCCGGCATTTGAGAAGACGGCAGCATCATTTGCACTGAAAGCACGTTTCGCTAAAGTAGATACTGAAGCAGAGCAGATGCTCTCAAGTCGTTTTGGCATACGTTCTATCCCGACTACCATTGCCTTTAAGGGTAATAAAGAGGTAGACAGGGTCTCTGGAGCACTGTCAGCTGAACAGATGCAGCAGTGGGTACGCAAGATTCTCTAACACTTCCCATATACAGGGTTATTAGAGGTGCCCTACAACACCATTGACTTAAGCAAATAAGTACTAGATGACAAAGGTTTGAGACGAGCGACCCTAAAGCACGTGTGTTCTATGCCATTTCAAAGCATAGGATGCAAACAGTGCGAGGGCCTGCTGCCAAAGCAAACTTAGCGTTAGCGTAGTCAAACGGACTTGTTCGTTTGGCGTTTTAAGTCAATGGCCTTCTATTTATTTTAAGGAGAGACTATCGAATACTATAGTTGGATACTTGCATTTCATGTGATGAGTTTTATGAGTTGGATGGCAATGCTGTTTTATCAGCCACGTCTGTATGTCTACCATCAGGAGCATAAGGAAAACAGTGGTTTTGTGGATGTCGTCAGGATCCAGGAACAAAAACTCTATAGTTTTATAGGGACTCCGGCTTTGTGGGCGACTGTTATCAGCGGCGCTGCGATGATCTTTTTGCTGCCAGAGCTTTTTCAGAGTGGTGTGTGGCTTCATATCAAGTTGACAGCGGCTTTGTTGATGATCGCTTATCACTTCTCATTGGGTCATTATCGTAAGAAGTTACTCGATGGTAGTTGTACGAAGAGTGGGAAGTTCTTTCGGGCTTATAATGAAGTGCCTACGCTTTTGATGATCGTCATCGTGATAATGGTCGTTGTTAAGCCAGTCTAGGTCGCTGGGAAGCCTTGGCGGGCTTTTTGAATGAAAGATCTCTTGGGTCATTTGAGTCGTTGTTTTCATCAATGCTCGTATGGGTAGCATAGGGTCTTGAGGCTTTGTTGGCTTCTTTGCGTTGTTTGGACGAAGGGCTTAGTAAGTCATTGAAGTCGCTTTTTCAACTATTACTTGTATAGATATCATGGGGTCAAGGCTCCACTTTTTTCTGTCTTCGCAAGCTTGACACTAAAAAAGTTGACCCATGACCCCGTCTCATGACGTTCAAGAAGTGTTAAGTCGTCTGCGTTACTATTTTTAACGTTTAACTTATCCCCCGCGTTTTTTCGCTTTGAACAGAAGTGGTGTCCCCTCAAAATCATAGGCTTCACGGAGTTGGTTGGTCAAATAACGTCGGTAAGTGAAGTGCAGGCCTTTGGGTTTGTTCATCATCAGGGCGATACTTGGTGGTCGGGTATCGTACTGCGTGGCAAAATAGATGCGTATGCGTTGGCCGTTCATGGATGGGAGCGGGTGTTTACGCATGGACCACTCGAGGGTCTCATTGAGTTTGGATGTGGTGATACGCTGAGAATAGTTGTTGTTGATCTTGATCAGCATATCAAATATCCTTTGAGTACGCTGTTTGGTCAACGCAGAGACGGTGATGATCGGTGCATAGTGTAAGAACTTAAAGCGGTCGCGTATCTCCTGTATGATCTTGTCATAATCATCAGCAGGAGCAAGGTCCCACTTGTTCAGTACTATCATACAAGCAAGTCTGTTTTTGTCGATCAGTCCGGCGATCTTCTCATCAAGATCGAGAAATGGCTGACTGGCATCAAGGACAAGCAGCGCTATATCTGCTTTATCAAGCATATCTTCGGTCCGCATCAATGCAAACTTCTCGATTCCAAGGATCTTACCGCGCTTGCGGATCCCGGCGGTATCTACAAAGGTGATGCTCTTGTCCTGATAGCTCACGGTCTCATCAATAGGGTCTATCGTCGTACCGGCGTAGGAGCTCACAACACTACGCTCTTCATTGAGCAGAGCGTTAAGCAGTGAGCTTTTTCCTACATTGACACGACCGATGATGGCCACATGCATCTTGTCGATCGCCTCTTCATCAAAAGCACGTATCTTGTCGTTCTCTTCAAAGACTTCCTCTTCATCTTCATCAGTCGAGTCATCTTCATCATCGTACTCATCCACAAAGGCATCAAATCCGCTTAATGGGCCTTTTTCCTGGATAACAGGAGACTCTTTGACTTTAGCTGACTCAGGAAGCTGCTCTGCTATCCACTCCAGCAGGGCAGTGACATTACGATTATGCGATACAGAGATACCGAATATAGCATCGGTACCAAACTCGTAATACTCCCAGAGTTTCTCTTTCATCTTGTCGTTGTCGATCTTGTTGACGACAAGTGCCATAGTCTTGCCCAGCTTTTGAAGGGCATAGAAAAGCTTTTTGTCCTCATCTTCAGGCAGGCTCTTTCCATCGACCATAAATATGATGATGTCTGCTTCGTGTGCCGCTTGAAGTGATTTCTCACGAATACGGTCAAAGAGTTCGTTCCCGGAATCAAGTCCACCGGTGTCCAGCAGTTCAGCCTCTTTGTCTAAGATAGTAGCAACACGTCTTATTATATCGCGTGTCGTCCCGGCTTGCTCAGAAGTGATGGCGTCACGCTCTTTGAGCAGACGATTGAAAAATGAACTTTTCCCGACATTTGGGCGACCGATGATGGCTAGTTTTTTCATGAAGACCTATTTTAGTAGAAGTAAAAAGGGATTATAGCATGTTATATGACCTCACTATGGTCGACCGTTTTAAGTAGTCGTCCATGTGGAGGGAGGTATCCTTAGTCTGTAGGGAACGCTCTATCGAGGCTTTCAAGTGTCTGTCTATCCTGAAACTGCTTCCACAAGGCTGCATCTTCTTGGTAACTTGACTTGACTTGCTCTTTGATCTCTTTATTAAGATTGTTCTCAGAGATACCGGCAAGGATATAGAGAT
>JADGEC010000076.1:17022-17520 GCA_016744575.1 Sulfurimonadaceae bacterium
GATCTTTTGTGGTCTCGTTTTGCCAGAACTTAAGCTGTTTTGAGCCCTTAAGAGTCACTTTTGCTACTTGTTTTGAGACTGCTGTCGAGATATTGTCTGCGATCTGATCCCCACCGACCTCACTCGAGAGTGAAAAGGCTTTTACCCGTGTCTTGACAAGCGTCTGTATCTGCTGCGCCAGATTGGAACGGGCATTAGCCATCGCCTCTCGTTTAGAAAAGCCCAGACCTAGTTTACTCAGCGGTGCAGAGCCGACAGCTGTGATCGTGTCTTCTATGGGGATATTTGTGCATGCCCATTCTGGAGCAAGAGAGCCATCGATACGACAGCGTATATCTGTCTCTTCTACTTTGGGGGTCTTATCACTACATCCGGTCGATGTGAGGAGAAAGAAGGTAGCTATCAGTAGGGATATCAGAGTGTTGAGCATGGATTTTCCTCGATAATTAGACTAAAGATAATTATAGAACAACATTACTTAACAAATAATTGCATTAT
>JADGEC010000077.1 GCA_016744575.1 Sulfurimonadaceae bacterium
TCACTAGTATGAATAGCATCAATACCTTCAAGTACCTCTTCTATCCGTTCTTCACTCATCCCAAGCATCTTGGCAATACCTTTATGGACATCGACGCACATCTTGCAGCCGTTCTCTTTGGAGATCAGCAGCGCTATACTCTCTTTGATGTCGTAAGAGAGTTCTGTCTCAGCAAGCAGATAGCTTTGGATCATGCCATCAGTCGCAAAATAGATATCTTTACGAACGGCTAAAAGTTTAAATATCTCTCCGAGTTTTCCGGTCTTCTCCATGATAGGACGAGCGATATCCTGGATCTTCGGATCCATCTCTTCAAATTCCGGTAAGGCGACATGTGCCATATATATTTCCTTTTTTTTTAATGATAGGGTATGAACGCATACCCATTGTTTTGGAGCTCTATCACACGAGTAATAGAGTTCTTGACAGTGCTGACATAAGGAAGAAGGTCATCGTCCTCATATCCAAATCGCTCAAGGGCGATACCACATGCTTCGATCTTGAGACCATAAGTGTCGTGTAGGACCTTTAGACGCTTTTGGATCATCTCTATTGTCTCTTCACCACTCTCTTGATCCATAAGCGGTGTACAGCCTGAATGAACGGTCAATACAAACTCATAGGGAATCTTTTTCTCTGTAAGTTCCTTAGCGCTTTGCTCTATCAACCACATACGCGATCCGACAAACTTCATGTCACCCGAAGAACAGTCAAAGACCGCTTTTTGTGTATCTGATTGAGCAAAAACCGGCGAAATCAGCAATACCAGACTTATAAACAGGGACCTCATGTATATCCTTTGGCAAATTATCATATAATCAGAGCGTAGAAAAACATAAAACGTAAAGTACTACTATACGTTTTGAAAGTATATAGATTTTATTCTTAATCTATTGATAGGCGGAGACGATGGAATACAAGATCTCAGAAGTGGTAAAAGTGACAGATGTCCCGAAATCCACGATCTTATATTATATTAAACAGGGTCTACTTCCCGAAGCTAAAAAGATAAAGTCAAATGTCCATCGATACAGTGATGAGCATATTGAGTTGATAAAATATATTAAATACATGCAGCATGAGATGCAGGCATCGATCGAACAGATAAGACATATACTCGCAAAACGTGATCAATCGTTCTCAAGTTCAGCAGCTATGCTTACACCGTTGATGGAGACATTAAGCGGACTTGAGCATGATGAGACTTATTACTCTAAGGAAGAGCTCTTGTCGATGGTAACGCTTGATCAGACACTTATAGAGCAGTTGATCGAGGATAAGGTACTATTGCCAACGGATCCAAATGGCTTTACAGACAAAGACCTGTCGGTTATCAGGTTGATCGAAAAGTTCAACAGTGTGGATGTCGAGTACTCCATCTTAAAAGAGTATGCATCACATGCATCAGCATTGGCAGAACTTGAAGGCAGCGTGGTCAAGTCACTTTGTGCAAAACGAGATGAGGAGAACTTCTCTACCTTGTGGCAGATCACTTTTGAGATGCTGTTGAACATCAAACCGTATATTTTTAATCGAAACACACATGAGGTCTTCAAAGAGAAACTGAAAGGTGAGATCTTGCAAAGCCGTTAGAGGGGCAAGGTACACGATGAGGAGAAAGAGTATGACTGCCTGGTTTTATAGGAATTTTGTCAGTATCAGTCTTAAACAGCTCGATTTCATAGCCCTGTGGGTCATCCTGCTCTTTACGGTCCTCTTTTCTGCATTGTTGATCCAAGAAGAGTATAAAGTCTTTGAGCATACGCTTGAAAAAGAGCAGAACATCTACCTTATGCAGCAGTATGATGAGATCATCAAGATGGCATGGCGTATTGAGGCATTGGTCGATTTTGAGCTCGAAAGAGCTGATGGGCACCTTCAAGAGGTGTTGGTACATATCGCCGATGTCTTTAGTGAACACTCTTACCGCTTTGTCAATCTTTATGATCAGGATATGCAGCTATTATATGGACAGGCAGAGATCTCCTCAAGAGAGCTCAGCCGGCTTGATATGGATGGTGATGATGTCACAGCAGATACGGTCCTTTTCAAGGGTGCTGAGCAGAAGGCTTTACTATACTCCCGAACACTGCATGGAGGATATGTCGTAGTCACCGGGATATATACCCAATCATCTGAGGTACTCTTGTCCAAACGCCAAAAAGAGATGAGGCATCGTCTGATCAGGATAATCCTTGAGATAGTGACCCTGGCATTTATACTATTTGGCTTTATTCTGGCTATAAACAAGGTATTTAGTACCCTCCAAGAACGTGATGTCACAGCCTTTTTAGATTTCTTCAAACTGGCAGCAAAAAAAGATGCGGTCCTCAATCCACATACGATCTTCTTCAAAGAGTTTAAGACGATGGTCGAATATGCCAATGATATGGTAACGACCATCATGTCACAAAAAAATAGTCTACAGGAGCTAAACCTCTCCCTTGAAGATAAAGTAAAAGAGAAGACAGTGGCATTGCAGGTAAAGAACTTCGCTTTGGAGAAAGAGAAAGCCTATACGCAGGAGCTGGTCCAATCACAAAGAGAGTTCATCCGCTATGCCATTCATGAGACAAATACCCCTTTGTCCGTTATTGTGACAAACATCGAACTTTATAACATGAAGTTTGACAAGAATCGGTACCTCTCAAAGATCGAAGCCTCTGTCAAAAATATCTTCAACATCTTTGACGATCTGGGATACCTTGTGAAGAGGGATCAAGTAGAATACCCTCAACAGTCTATCGATCTTGATGCCTATGTCCGTAGCAGGGTGGACTTCTTTAACGAAGTGGCAGATCAGGCGGGGCTTGTCTTTGTGACGACGAGCAGCTGCAAAGAGGCGAATATCCGCTTCAATGAGATGAAACTACAGCGGATCATCGACAATAACCTGACCAATGCGATAAAATATACTTACCGAGATGAGACGATCTATATACAGCTCGAAGAGACCGGGACTGCGTGTCGGTTTACCATCGCAAGCCACTCTCAGTTGATCGAAGACACGAAGCGAGTCTTTGAAGCCTTTTATCGTGAGAAGAGTAAGGAAGAGGGATTTGGTCTTGGCCTGGACTTGGTCAAGAGGATCTGTGACGAAGAAGGTGTCAAGATCTCACTATATTCCAGTGAGAACGAGACAAGATTTAGTTATGAGTTTATGAGGGAACGATGAAAGTACTGCTACTTGAAGACGATGTGATGTTAAACGAGGCTATCGGTGAGTTTCTACATATGAAAGATTATGATGTTACGTCAGTCAGTGACGGGATGCAGGCACTGGAGAGGACACTGCAAGAGCCCTTTGACCTTCTGATCTTGGATATCACTGTTCCCAAGCTCAACGGTCTCTCCCTTCTTGAGGAGCTGCATCGACAAAACATCATGACACCAGCGATCTTTATCAGTGCACTCGTAGATATCGAAGATATCACGCGTGCGTTCGATCTGGGCTGTTATGACTATCTTAAAAAACCATTTCATCTCAAGGAGCTTGGTCTGAGGATCGACCGGGTAATGGATGTCCGTGGACATGAGATGGAAGCACTTCGTCTAAGTAGACACTACCGTTATGATACGCCGAACAAAGTCCTGCTTTATGATAATGAACCACAGGTGTTGACAAAAAGACAGCACCAGATCATCGCTTTATTGGCTGACAACGTAGGTACAGTCGTCGACTTTGATCGCTTTCGAGATGAGATCTGGGAAGAGTATGTGGATAACGCGACGATCAGAGCAGAAGTGAGTCGTCTCAAGAAGAGTCTCAACGAGGAGTTCATCCAGAACATCCGTGCGATGGGTTATATGATCGACTCTAAGCAAAGGTAGTCATCGCCAGACGTCCAGTAGGATCCATGACATAGGAGCACATTGCTCATGTGCTATTTATGATAAACATCATTTCATATATAATGTTACTAATAGGTACTTTTAAGAGATCTTCACTCTTTTTTAGGTGTAACTATTCCACACATCATCTTCGTTTTTTAAGATATCCTTATGTAAAAAGAGCCTTTTTTCACACTTTTTTCTGATCGCTACGTTCACGCTACGTGTTTCTTCTACATTTACTCTGAATAATGAATTAGGAGAGATGAATGAAAAAGACGATCGTATTAAGTTTAGCTGCATTGACAGCCATGACGACACTGAACGCTGCTGAAGATATTGCCGGCATGTTTAGTGAAGGTCAGGTAGATGGACAGGTCCGTATGTTCTATATCGACCGCGCATACAGCGGCGGAGTCACTGATGTACACCGTAATGGTACTTCAATAGGTGGTAAGTTAAGATATGAGACTGCTTCATTGAACGGTATTAGTCTTGGTATGGGTTTCTATACTACTAACCGTATCTTTAGAGGTATCGAAGAAGATGCTTTGGATCCGACACTTTTCAATAACGAAGGTGAGTCATACTCTATTCTTGGTGAAGCGTATATCGATTATGATATGAGCTCTTTGGGTACGAAGACATCGTTGACGCTTGGTCGTCAACGTCTAGATACTCCACTCGCTGGTTCTGATGATGCACGTATGATCCCGAATATGTTTCAAGCCTACGTACTGCATAACAATGATATCGAGAACGTGACATTAGCACTTGCTCATGTTACTGATTTTGCAGCCGGTACATTTGCGAATGCTTATGGCGGCGGCGGTATCCTTGCAGCTACAGCTGGTTATTCTGCACTTGGAAACGGAGATCAGGGCCAGTTTACAAACATGGGTATGTATGCTGTCGGTGAAGACACTGCTGGTGTCACTGCCGCTGCAGCTATCTATGCTAAAGACGGTCTGAAGCTTCAAGCTTGGGACTACTATGCACATGATATCCTGAATGCTATATACCTTCAAGCTGATTACGGGATGAAGATCGGTGAAGTCAAAGCCTTTGCTGCTGCTCAAGCACTCAAAGAGAATGATATAGGTGATAGCTTACTTAAGAACCTTGGTGGTGACGGTGAGATAGACTCATTGTACTGGGCTGTCAAAGCCGGCGCAACAGTCAGTAACCTTACTGCTTATGTCGCTTATTCTCAGACAAGTGCGAACGATGATGGTGACGCTGCTTATGCAAACGCGATCATCTCACCTTGGGGTGGTATGCCTGCGTTCACACAGGGAATGGTGACTCGTCACATGTTCCTTGCTGGTACAAAGGCTACAAAAGTCGCTGCGACATATAACTTTGCTCCACACGGTGCGAATGTCACAGCTACTGCGTATTATGCATCATTCGACATGGACAAGAACAATGGTTACACAAGTGATACGACGGCAACGGAACCTGGGTTCGATGTCATCTATAACCCGGAAGCTGTCAAGAACCTACAGCTTCGATTCCGTGGTAACTTCCCATCAGACTTCAAAGAAGTCGATGGTGATAGTGTAGACTGGAGCGAATATCGCTTCATCGCAAATTATAACTTCTGATAGGAGATAGATATGGAACAAAGTGTAGTAGATAAGGTCAAAAACGACCCGAACTTCAAGACATTGGTAAGCGAACGTAGTAAGTTCGCCTGGAAACTGACGATAGCTATGCTAGTCGTCTATTTTTCATTTATCCTGACAATTGCGTTCAATCCGAGCGCATTGGGTGCACCACTAGGCGATGACACTGTCACGACAGTCGGTATCCCAGTCGGTATAGTGATAATAATTTTTGCATTCATCCTGACAGGTATCTATGTCAGACGTGCGAATACAGAGTTTGATGATCTGACCGCTAAGATCAAAGAAAATGCGAAAGGTGAATAGATGATGGCTCGTATATTTTTATTTCTTGGACTTTCGTTTGCGATGCTTTTCGCAGCAGGTGCCATTGAAGGTGAAGTAGAGAAGCAGTCATTGAACATGTCTGCTATCGTGATGTTCTTGTTGTTCGTCGGTGGTACACTTGGTATCACTTACTGGGCAGCTAAACGTACGAAGACTGCAAAAGACTTCTATACTGCCGGTGGTGGTATCACAGGTTTCCAAAATGGTATGGCGATCGCGGGTGACTATATGTCAGCTGCATCGTTTCTCGGTATTTCCGGTCTTGTCTACCTTAAAGGGTATGATGGTCTGATCTACTCTATTGGTTTCCTTGTCGGTTGGCCGATAATCCTGTTCCTTATCGCAGAGCAGCTTCGTAACCTTGGTAAATACACATTTGCTGACGTTGCCTCTTATCGTCTGCGTCAGACACCGATCCGTACTCTTGCGGCATCAGGTTCTATCGCAACAGTCATCCTTTACCTGATCGCACAGATGGTCGGCTCCGGTAAACTTATCCAGCTGCTGTTTGGTCTTAACTATGAGATCGCAGTCATCCTCGTCGGTGTCTTGATGATCTTGTACGTAACATTTGGTGGTATGCTTGCTACTACATGGGTACAGATCATTAAAGCATTCCTGTTACTTTCAGGTGCGACATTCATGGCAATAGCCGTTATGGCACACTATGACTTCAGCTTTGGTGCACTCTTCGCAACAGCGACTGAGATGAAAGGTATTGAGATCATGAGCCCGGGTGGACTAGTCAGTGACCCTATCTCAGCTATCTCACTTGCAGTAGCATTGATGTTCGGTACAGCGGGTCTTCCGCATATCCTTATGCGATTCTTCACCGTTGGAGACGCAAAGGAAGCACGTAAGTCAGTCTTCTATGCGACTGGTTTCATCGGTTATTTCTATATCCTGACTTTCATCATCGGTTTCGGTGCGATCGTAATGGTATTTAAGAACCCTGAGTATCTTGACCTTGCTAAGCAGGCTATCGATGGCGGTTCTCCGATCCTTGGTGGTAACAACATGGCAGCTATCCACCTTTCTCATGCAGTCGGTGGAGACTTCTTCCTAGGCTTTATCTCAGCGGTAGCATTTGCGACGATCCTTGCGGTCGTCTCAGGTCTTACCCTCGCTGGTGCTTCTGCCGTTTCACATGACCTTTATGCATCGGTCATCATGAAAGGTAAAGCAGACGGTATGAAAGAGATGAGAGTCTCTAAAATAGCTACTGTCGTACTTGGTATCGTTGCTATCGCTATGGGTATCATGTTCGAGAAACAGAACATCGCGTTTGTCGTCGGTCTTGCTTTTGCTATTGCAGCATCAGCTAACTTCCCGATCTTGTTCCTTTCTATGTACTGGAAGAAATTGACTACACGTGGTGCGGTCATCGGTGGTTCATTGGGTCTTGCGACAGCAGTACTGCTTGTCATCCTTGGTCCGATCGTATGGGTCCAGATCCTTGGAAATGAAGAAGCTATCTTCCCATATAAGTATCCGGCACTCTTCTCTGTGACGGTCTCATTCGTCGGTATCTGGTTCTTCTCGATCACCGATAAGAGTGATGATGCGAAAAAAGAGATGGAAGCATACGAAGCTCAATTCGTCCGTTCTCAGACCGGTATCGGCGCCGAAGGCGCAGTCGATCACTAGTCGAAAGTCCAATGTCTCATGGCAATACCTATTGTCATGAGTTAGAAACTTGTCATAGAGTGAGCTTCTTTTATTCACACTATGACAGATCTTGGTTGAAAGCGGGAGTTAAACGTGAGTATATTTGATCAAAGACAGTTACTGGCATCGATCCATCCATTCGATCTTCTAAGCGAACGTGCTCAAGAGAGACTTATCGAGCAGATGGATATTGCCTATTACCCCAAAGAGACTGTATTGATCACCCCTACAGTCGAAGCCGTTTCACTTTACATCATCATCAAAGGTTCAGTCAACGAGTATATCGAGGATGAACTCCATAATGTCTATGGCGAGATGGATAGTTTTGATGCGAATGCCCTTATCTATGGGAAGACGACCAGTCAATTTGTAGTTGAAGAAGATGTGATCTGCTACGAACTTCCCAAAGAGCATTTTCAAAACCTTATACAAGATCATGAAGCATTTCAGTCCTATTTTCTAGAGGACTTCATCAGTAAACATCAGAAACTGAAAAAACATCAACAACAAAACGATCTGACACCCTTTATGGTGGCAAGGATCGATGAGATCTATTTGCATGAACCATGCATCGTCTCAGCAGAACTTTCGATCAAAGAGACATTGATCGCGATGAAGACACTGCAGACCAGTGTCGGTATTGTGGAACGTGATGGAGTCTATGGGATAGTCACAGATACGAACCTTAGAAACAAAGTCATTATTGGTGGTATCACTACAGATAGCCCTATAGGAGATATCGCTACATTTCCTTTGGTGACGATCGATCAAAAGGACTTCCTTTTTAATGCACTTTTACTGTTCACACGGCATGGCATCAAAAGGTTGGTAGTCGAATCCAAAGGTGTAGTAGTCGGTGTACTTGAGCAGCTTGATCTATTGAGCTTTTTTGCCAATCATTCACATCTTGTCGTGATGCAGATTGAAAAAGCGGACAATATTGAAGAGTTACAGAAAGTCGGTGACGATATGTTGCACCTGATCCGCTCTTTGAACTCCAAAGGCGTTAAGGTACGTTATATCTCAAAACTTGTGAACACTCTCAACGCTAAGATCTATGAGAAGGTCTTTACGATGAGTGTCCCGGAAGAACACCGAGAAGAGTGTGCCCTTATCGTCATGGGAAGTGAAGGACGGAGTGAGCAGATACTAAGGACTGATCAGGATAATGGTCTTATCATCGCTGATGATCAGGACCCCCAGTTGTATGTACCATACATGCAGCAGTTGAACAGTTATCTGGATATGCTCGGTTTTCCGCCATGTCCCGGAAATATCATGGTCACTAACCCTTTCTGGCGAAAAAGTCTGGCTGATTACAAAGCACAGATCGATACCTGGCTTGGCAGTATGGACCCTGACGCGATGCAGCAGTTGGCAATATTCATCGATGCACAGTGCATAGTCGGAGATGCTAAACTGCTTGACGAGGCAAAGTCCTATCTTTACTCGAAGTTTGAAGGGCGTGATGACCTGATGGCACATCTGGCAAAAGCAGCATTGAGTTTTGATACACCACTCAGCCTCTTTTCTGGATTTGTCGTCGAGCATTCTGTACATAAGAACGAACTTGACCTCAAGAAAGGTGGCATCTTCGCCATCGTCCATGGGGTCAGAGTGCTGGCTCTTCAGAACAGAGTGACTGAGACAAATACGACTAGAAGGGTCAAGGCTCTGAACAATATGAACGTCTTTGATAAGGAGTTCTCAACCGAGTTGATCGAAGCCTATGACACCCTGCTTGGTACCAGGATGAATGCCAGACTGAGTGAGACGAAAGGCTTTCAAGATATAAACTATGTGAATCCTTCTAATCTCAACAAGATAGAGAGGGACCTTCTCAAGGACAGTTTCAAGGTAGTGAACACCTTTAAGAAGTTCCTGACCTTCCATTTTCATATTAACATGGTCGTGTGATGTTCACCCGACTATTTGAGAGATGGAACCGTAGTAGACTGAAAGATGATGACTATGCGTACCTTTTTGATCCCTATGAGGGTGATGAAGTCATCATCTATGATACAGAGACGACAGGACTAAATCCGAAAAAAGATGAGGTACTTTCGATCGGTGCGATCAAGGTCAAGGGAAATAGGATCTTGACATCAGAGATGTTCGAGGTCTTCTTGCGACCAAGTGGTGCTATCAGTAAAAAGAGTATCGAGATCCATGGGATACGTCCCTGTGACCTTGATGAAGCAATCGATCCTGATGAAGGTATTAAAAGGTTCATCGAATTTATCGGTAATAGACCACTTATAGGTTATTACCTTGAGTTCGATGTAGCGATGATAGATAAATATCTAAAAAGATGGCTTGGAATAAGACTTCCCAACCAGAAGACAGAAGTCTCAGGTCTCTATTATGACCTGAAGATCGGCCGTATACCTCAGGGACATGTGGACCTGCGGTTTGAGACGATCATGAAAGAACTAGGTATCCCAAACATGGGACAACATAATGCCGTCAATGATGCGATCATGACAGCTATGATCTATTTAAAAATAAAAGATAAGACAAGACTATAACAGGAGAGAAGATGTCAGAAAAAGTTAAAAAACCGGTATATCAGCCTAACAGAGAGTTCGCAAAAGATGCGCGTATCAAGAACATGTGTGAGTATAACGATCTTCATCGCTGGGCAGAAGAGGACTATGAGGGCTATTGGGACCACTTCGCTAAAGAGAAGATCGACTGGATGGAGCCATATCATACAGTACTTGATGAGAGCAATATGCCGTTTGCCCGCTGGTTCGAAGGCGGAAAGCTAAATGTCGCAGAGCAGTGTATCGATCGTCATCTTGACACACGTAAGAACAAAGCAGCGATCATCTTCGAAGGCGACCGTGGTGATTCGCAGATAATCACCTATCGTGAGCTCTACTACAATACCAATAAGATGGCTAACCTGCTCAAGAACGAGTTTGGTGTCAAAAAAGGTGACCGAGTCATCATCTATATGCCAATGATTCCAGAAGCGGCATATGCGATGTTAGCCTGTGCACGTATCGGTGCTATTCACTCCATCGTCTTTGGCGGTTTCTCTGCTGAGGCACTTCGTGACCGTATCGCAGATGCAGAGGCAAAAGTGGTCATCACCGCTGATGGCGCTTATAGAAAGAGCAAGCCATATATGCTCAAACCTGTCGTCGATAAAGCGCTAGATGGTGAGACACCAGTCGAGAAAGTCTGTGTAGTCGAGCGTAACGGTGGGGATATCACATGGGTACCAGGACGTGATTACTCCTATAACGAACTCGTCAAAGATCAACCATCAGAGTGTCCAGCTGAACCAATGGATAGTGAAGACCCTCTATTCTTGTTATATACTTCAGGTTCGACTGGTCAGCCAAAAGGTGTTCAGCATAATTCAGCTGGTTACATCCTTTGGGCACAGATGACTATGGAGTGGGTATTTGATGTAAAAGAGAACGATACTTACTGGTGTACGGCAGATATTGGCTGGATCACTGGACATACTTACATCGTCTATGGACCGCTTGCCATGGGTGCGACGACCATCATGTTCGAAGGTGTCCCGACGTATCCAGATGCTGGTCGTCCATGGAAGATGGTCGAAGAGTATAAGATCAATCAGTTCTATACAGCGCCAACAGCGATCCGTGTCCTGCATAAGCTGGGTGAGAACGAACCTGCCAAATATGACCTTAGCAGTCTTAAAGTATTAGGTACGGTCGGTGAGCCTATCGATCCTCCAGCTTGGAAGTGGTACTATGAAGAGATAGGTAACAGCAAGTGTGCGATCGTGGACACTTACTGGCAGACGGAGACAGGTGGTCACATCGTATCGCCTCTACCAGGTGCGACACCGATCAAGCCTGCGTGTGCGACGCTGCCACTTCCGGGGATCATGGGTGAGATACTTGACCCAGAGACTGGTAAGAAGACAGAAGTAGGTGAGGGTGGTTACATGTGTGTGACACGACCATGGCCATCGATGATCCGTGGTGTCTGGGGTGATCCTGAGCGCTTTAAGAAGTCTTATTTCGGGGATGTCGTCAAAGATGGTAAGCCAGTCTACTTCACAGGTGACGGTGCGAACTATGATGAGGATGGATACATCACGATCACGGGTCGTACGGATGATGTCATCAACGTCTCTGGTCACCGTATGGGAACGGCAGAGGTCGAAGCCGCTGTCAAGAAACATGCTGGCGTCGCTGAAGTCGCAGTCGTCGGTAAACCACATGAGCTCAAAGGTGAGGGGATCTTCGCGTACATCGTACTCAAAGGCGAGGATACTCTAGCTGAAGAGATCGAGATGGTCAAAGAGATCAATCAAGTCATCAAAAAAGAGATCGGTAACATCGCACTTTGTGATGAGATGGTCTTTGTCCCTGGTCTTCCTAAGACACGTTCAGGAAAGATCATGCGTCGTATCCTTCGTGCTATTGCCAAAGGTGAGGAGATCACGCAAGACACATCGACACTTGAAGACCCAGGCGTCGTTGAAGAGATCCAGTCAGTCGTCAACTCTTGTATGATCTGAGGTAAGTGATGCTTAAAAAAGTCTTTTTAAGTATTGGTGCTGCCGAAAGAACGCAGACTCAAACGCTTGAGATGGATGAGGAAATCACCTACTGTTCACTACCTGAAGTGATCGCCAACGAGATCGCTAGCGGTAGCGGTCTTGGTGCGATCATGAACAGTTATGTCAAAAAAGGTGATCTTGTACCAACGGACATCATCATCGACACGATGGTGACCGCTATAAAAGAAGCACCGACGTCATGGGTAGAGATCAATGGGTTTCCTCGAACGGTAGCACAGATGGATGCGTTTTATGAACATCTTACGGGTGCTGATGATATTAGACTGATCAACGTGGCTGATGTCACTCTTGATTAGAATGTAAGTAGTGCAAGGTCTCAACAGGTGATCTGTTAGACGTTAGCACACTTGCATGCCCTGGAAGTATTAAAGCATCCGGGAGATCGATAAGGAGGGAAAGATGAAAGTACTTATAGTCGAAGATGACGCATATCTACTTATTGGACTTCAAGAGAAGTTTGGTTCACTCGGGCATGAGACTACAGTCCTTTACGATATCGATCAGATAGTAAGTGAAGCATCTTCTTATGATCTGGTCTTACTCTCTTCAGCAGTACATCATACTGATATAGAGAGAGTCATCACGGCACATAAGGCGGCGATCATCATCATGATGGTGCAGTATGTGAGTTTTGAGACAGTATCAAAGCCTTTGTCCATCGGTGCTAATGACTATATTCGTAGACCATTCGATTTCAATGACCTCTACAGAAAGATCGTACAGCACCGTGAATATGACCATCTGCGTCGTATGGAGAACACCTATGTTCGTTATATCGAGCACAGTCTACGAAGTATCATGGTAGATGCCCCTCCCAAAGACCTCAAGCTTCCGGTACTGCTTCTTGCGTCACAACCCATCGTGGCAGATGCTTTTGTATTCAAATACGCTAAGAGTACTGGACAAAAAGTCCATATTCTTATACTGGATAGAAAAAGTGATATTGAGAGGATCCACTCTATGGAGGATGATGCACTTATCTATATCCGAAGCTTAGAGAAGTTCACACAGCGTGAGTTTACTAAGATCGAGAGTACTCTGATGGACAAGAACATCATAATGACGAGTTCTGTCGCGTATAAATGCTCTCATATATGTATGGTCGTAGACCAACGTAAAGAGATGCGTAACAACAAAACAGATGAGATCATGCAGATAGAGGAGTATGTCAGATATGTGATCAAGAACTACGAGTCACATATGAGTGAGACAGACCTTGCAAAAAAACTTGGTCTTTCACGAAAAAGTCTATGGGAACGAAGAAAAAAGTATAATATCCCTAAAAAGAAGAAGAGTGCGTAGACTCGCAGCTCTTTTTGGCTTCATCAACGATCATTGATGTGATGCGTCAACCCTCTCTCATACTCTTCATATACTTTTTTAGCTGGAATGCCTTTTTGATATATCTTTAGTATCTCTCGGATGAAATTTATTGGGTATTCGACTGTATGACCCATGTCTTGCTGACACATCTCATCTAGAGTAGCATACATCTTTTCGTAGATCTTCTTATCTTCTTTTTTTAACCGCTGAAGATCATCTTCTGCTTGAATGAGTGTCTGATCGTTGAACTCACCACGTTCGTTTAGTCTTTTTCTTATCTCGACATACTCTTTGAGGCTTTTTCTATTAAGTACGTGGTCGGTAAATATCTCTATAAGTGACATAATATCCCTTTTTATGAACTATTATATGATAATGATCCAACATAGCACGAGTATAGCAAAACGGTTTTATTGTCAAGATGTCTCATTTTTTTACAGTTTTAGTATGATAAAAGCCACGAGGACTGAAACTAGCCTAAGATTATGAGATTACTGTTACAATTAAATCGATAAAAAATCAACTTGGCTATCGTCATGCCAATATTTTCTAGGAGAGAAGATGTCAGATAAACACCATAGACAAATATATCAACCAAACCGTGAGTATGCTAAAGATGCACGTATCAAGAATATGTGTGAGTATCAAGATCTTACCCGTTGGGCAGAAGAGGACTATGAAGGTTTTTGGGACAGTTATGCCAAAGAGAAGATCGATTGGATCGAGCCTTATCATACTGTCTTGGATGAGAGTAACACTCCATTCGTACGTTGGTTCGAAGGTGGCAAACTGAATGTTGCAGAGCAGTGTGTCGACCGTCACCTGGATGTTCGTAAGAACAAAGCGGCGATCATCTTCGAAGGTGACCGCGGTGACAAGCAGATGGTCACCTATCTAGAGCTCTACTACAACGTCAATAAGATGGCTAACCTTCTTAAAAACGAGTTTGGTGTAAAAAAAGGTGATCGAGTCGTCATCTATATGCCGATGCTGCTAGAATCAGCTTATGCGATGCTGGCATGTGCGCGTATCGGAGCCATCCACTCTATCGTCTTTGGCGGTTTCTCTGCTGAAGCACTGCGTGACCGTATCGAGGATGCCGAAGCTAAAGTCGTCATCACCGCTGATGGTGCTTACAGAAAGAACAAACCTTACATGCTTAAACCAGTCGTCGACAAAGCCCTTGAAGGTAAGACACCAGTTGAGAAAGTCTGTGTAGTCGAGCGTAATGGTGAGGATATCACTTGGGTACCAGGCCGTGATTACTCATATAACGAACTTATCAAACAGCAGTCTCCGGTATGTGCCGCGGAGCCAATGGACGCTGAAGACCCGCTTTTCCTTCTCTATACCTCAGGTTCGACTGGTCAGCCTAAAGGGGTCCAGCACAATCAAGCTGGTTACATCCTCTGGGCACAGATGACTATGGAGTGGGTATTTGATGTCAAAGAGAACGATACCTACTGGTGTACAGCAGATATCGGCTGGATCACAGGGCATACCTACATAGTCTATGGTCCGCTTGCCATGGGTGCGACGACTATCATGTTCGAAGGTGTACCGACTTATCCTGATGCCGGTCGTCCGTGGAAGATGGTCGAAGAGTACAAGATCAATCAGTTCTATACGGCACCTACCGCAATTCGTGTCCTACACAAGATGGGTGAGAACGAACCAGCGAAATATGACCTTAGCAGTCTTAAAGTCCTTGGTACCGTTGGTGAGCCTATCGATCCACCGGCATGGAAGTGGTATTATGAAGAGATAGGTAACAGTAAGTGTGCGATCGTCGATACCTACTGGCAGACAGAGACGGGTGGTCATATGATCAGTCCGCTTCCAGGTGCGACACCGATCAAACCTGGCTGTGCGACGCTACCGCTTCCGGGCATCATGGGTGAGGTACTTAACCCTGAGACTGGTGAGAAAGTCGAAGCGTACGAAGGCGGTTATATGTGTGTGACACGCCCTTGGCCATCAATGATCCGTGGTGTCTGGGGTGATCCTGAGCGCTTTCAGAAGTCTTATTTCGGGGATGTCGTCAAAGATGGCAAGCCGGTCTACTTCACGGGTGACGGAGCTATCTATGATGATGATGGTTATATCACTATTACGGGCCGTACGGATGATGTCATCAACGTCTCTGGTCACCGTATGGGTACAGCCGAGGTAGAAGCTGCTATCTTGAAACATGATGATGTCGCAGAAGTCGCTGTCGTCGGTAAACCGCATGAGCTTAAGGGTGAGGGTATCTTTGCTTATGTCGTGTTGAAGACTGCGCTTGATGATGCCATCTATAGTGATAACATCGATATGATGAAAGCTATCAATGGCGTGATCAAAAAAGAGATCGGTAACATCGCAGTATGTGATCAGATGCTCTTCGTACCTGGCCTGCCAAAGACACGTTCAGGCAAGATCATGCGTCGTATCCTTCGTGCTATTGCCAAAGGTGAGCTGATCACTCAGGACACCTCTACTCTTGAGGATCCGTCAATCGTGACTACTATTGAAGCGATGGTGTAGAACTGATCACCGTTTCTTTCTCTTATCGCTGAGCCATTTCTTAATGGCTCGGCAAGCAAACATCCTCTACTATAGCGATAGGATGTATCTACTTTACTCCAGATCGTGTTATCACTCATCTACACTCTCATCAAACATCCATTGAAAGACTTTGATACCCTGGGAGCCTGTCGGATTCACACCCACAAGGGGTACCTCGTGCTCAATTGGTTAAAAAGTTCCTCCTAATGGCTATATTTCCTCCAATTTTCCAACAAATAGCGGAGCTATTAGCCAAAAAACCGAAGAAGATCTATCATATTATGAGAAATTTTCATCTCAATCAGATAAACCCGACAGACTCCTAGCTCACGAGATCTCTAAACATCTACAGTACGATCGCTATAGATGCCCTTTAACCACTATGCAAACGATCCTCAGTTAAAATCCCACTATCAATAGACTCTCCTTTTGGAGAATGAATCAGAGGACAATATGGAACTATGTGTAGCACTAGACCTTCCGACGATGGAAGAGAACCTTCAGTTGGTAGAGAAGATCAAAGGGTATGAGCTCTGGCTAAAGGTCGGATTTCGCTCCTATATCCGTGATGGTAAACCTTTTCTCGATGGCATCAAAGCTATAAACCCCGATTTCAAGATCTTCCTTGACCTTAAACTCTACGATATCCCTAATACTATGGCAGATGCTGCTGAGTCGATCATGGGACTGGGTGTAGACATGTTCAATGTCCATGCCAGTGCTGGAAAAAAGGCTATGACGACAGTCATGGAACGATTAAAACCGTATGAGGACCGTCCTATCGTCCTGGCTGTCACTGCATTGACCTCATTTGATGATGAGGGTTTTAAGGCAGTCTATGGTGAGAGCATCGCCGCTAAAGCAGACCAGTTTGCCATAGATACCTATGAGAGTGGTATGGATGGAGTAGTGTGCAGCGCTTTTGAGAGTGCTTCTATCAAATCGGTCACATCTGACGACTTTCTGACACTCACTCCGGGTATCCGTCCTTTTGGCGAGGATGCCGGTGATCAGCAACGTGTCGCGACCATCGAAGTCGCACATATGCAAAAGGTAGACTTCATCGTCGTAGGCCGTCCGATCTATAAAGCAGAAGACCCTGCTGCTGTAGTAGCGAAGATCATAGCCAGACTCTGATTTGATCTTTCGCTTTAGCTATATTGTTGGAATAGTGATTGCTATTGGACTGACAATCTAACTCTAAAGGAAAGCCAAATGAAAGTAGTCTTAGAAAAGATCGATATCATAGTCAGACTCAAAGAGAAGATCGCTGAAGCAAGAGAAGAGAACAAGTCATCGGCTGAACAATTACAGATACTTCTTGACAGAATAATGCGAGATGACCGAGCTACATCCGCTATTTGAGAAAAGGCTGTATTTTGCAGCTTTTTAAGTTAAATATTATCTATGGCAAAGTATAATCACATTCTCTTTTCAAGAGACGGATAGGTGGGTGAGTTGGCTGAAACCACATCCCTGCTAAGGATGCGTACTGGTAACGGTACCGAGGGTTCGAATCCCTCCCTGTCCGCCATTTTCTTTTAAACCCCTAAAACACGGAATCCAAACTAAAAAATTTACGAACTGTGCCCATAATG
>JADGEC010000078.1 GCA_016744575.1 Sulfurimonadaceae bacterium
CTTTCCAAAAGGGTAGATCATATTCTTGCCATGCATGTGCACCAAATGGTAATTCAAGACCATTATTCTCATAACAGAACTCAGGGTATTGCTCAAATGCGAAAGCCAATGACTCCTTTACATCAGCGACTTTGAACTCACTTCTATAAAAAGTAGCATAACATGACCAAAAACGGTCCTCATTTGCATAATATGCATGCTGAAATATGGGGGCAAACCTTTTTAAAGATCTGAAACGCAAAAGCATCTTCATTAGATATGGATAAGGATTATATGGTTGGTGATCCAAAAAAAACCTATCAAAGTCTTTATAATAAAAGTGTTCTGCTTCGATGACATCCAAAAAGGACTGCACCCTACGTAAAGAGAATCCTCCATTCCCCGCATGGTTAAATCTAAGACCATCGTCATCTTTAAAGACCCAGGGAGCCCCTATATAATCATACTCTTTAGAGAGCCAGTGCTCTAGTTTATCAGATAAGATCAAAACATCTGTTTGACATAGCAAAATATATTCATAATCTAAGAAATCTTTATAGAAATCAGCAGAGAGCATAAATCTATTATGCGCTTCTATACCATCAAAGTATTTATCATCAAAATAGGTGATCTTATAGCCAAAGTCTTCCCAGATTTTATGAAATTCTTTATCATTCAAGAATTTGTTTGGTGCCATTATGACTCTATCATAATCGTTAAGATGTCTTACAGTAGACTCAATGGAGATCAACTCAAATTCATCTAACTCTTTTTTATAGACAGGTGTCACAACTAATACATTTTTTTTCATCGATAATCCTCAGCTTTTCCCCATGATAAACTCATCATGTAAATACTCTCTTACTTATCTAACACTATTCTCATACCACCGGGAAAGATCTTTATTGATCAAAATTTCCAACTTCTCAATATCTGCTTTAAAATACTCATTCAATGATATTTTTGTTTTAGTCGGAATAGCACTTTTCTTTCGTTCCAAGAGATATTTTTTCAATGTCCTCTTTAAAGAATCTGGTAAAAAATCAGCATGTAGACCATACTTTTGTATCCAATAATGCAATCTATTCGTAACAGTCGTCTCATTGTATCTTTTTGTATAGTCTAGAACAAAACTATCATCTATTTTTAAAAATGAATAGATGTCACGCATAAACTCTTCTGGTTTTTTTTGAAAATCATCATATAAACAGACATGCACGTTTGAGAAAGCACTCAAATAAGCATCTACCTGCTTATAATAATTTCCAAGGCGCTTATGGAACCAAAAAGAGTTATATCCATTCTCTTTTCTCTCTTCTTCTTTCAACAATGATCGCTCAAAACTTGACGTATCAACACTTGTCAAAAATGTATAATTTGAATACGCTCTACTTACAGGGTCTCTAAGTACTATGATGATAGGGATATCACCTAAGCTCTCTTTGACTTTAGGAATAACAGTATCATGATGATAGAGATAATGGACACTTGCTTCACCGACTCTTGAGACAACAGGGTCTATACCTTGAAACAAATCCAGATAATCTGACCAATTCAAAACAGAGTTTTGCATGATGTGGTCATATAAAGGATCTGTTCTTGACATATCATCAAGTACATCATGTACGAAATATCTTGGTTCCTTGATATCTGAAATAAACACTTCCGGATGTGTACCAAGATGTTTCGCTATAGCAGTAGTACCTGCTTTAGCTGCTCCGACGATCAAAAAATTTGGTTTCGTCCTATCTTCCATTTTCTCTCCTTAAAAAATCAGGTATATAAAAAGTAACATATCCTAATCTTGTCTTTACATAATAGACTGAACTGACATTGGCAATGATCGATGAAAGTAAAAACACGAATGCCGCACCGTTCATACCATAGATAGGAATGACAATATAATTCAATACAATGGTCAGGACCATTGTGATGACGATTATATTCCTCAATATCTTTTGCTGGCCTGTCATACTCAAAAAAATGCCTACTGATCCTGTCAGTGCATTAAAAAGTTGCGCAAAGACAAGTAAGATCAATACACTGCCGCCAATGATAAACTCTTCTCCAAACAAGCCTAGAATAGTCTCTCTGAACAATATGACGGTGACCGCCAAAAATAAGGAGGTCAAAAAGATCAATTTTGTTGATTGAGCGATGACTCGCTTTAATGCCGTATACTCTTTTGCCCAGTACAATTCAGAGAACTTTGGTGCAGCTATCGTATTGACGACCATTAAGACCAAGCTAATCAAGACTGATATCTTTAGAGCGATATTATAGACTCCTACCTCTTTCGCAGTAGTAAAAGACTGTAACAACCAAAGTGAGACATCTCCCATTATAAAAGTCGATAGCATAGTCACTAGCATTGGTATTGAAGTATTGACAAGTTCTCTCTTCTTAAAACTCTCTCTCGAATCGATCTGAATATGAGCTACTCTTTTATAGATATAATAGAGTGAGACCATTAACGAGAAGAAGGTTGCTATAGCATATGAATACAAAGGGATATCAGGATCGGAAGAGTTGTAGGCCATGATCAATAAAAACAAGATATTCACCAATGGGATACTAAGACTTCTAAGAAGTTCTGATACCTTTAGATCTTTCAAACCTCGGATGTATTCGACATTCAATCTGAAAAGTGAGAAGAACGGAATAATAAACGAGGCTATCTTCAGAGTGTCCCTGTATCTTATATCATTGAAAAAGACTGTAGCTATAAACTCAGACAACATGTACAGTGACACTGATGCAATCAAAGAGAGCGGAATAGTTATCTCTAAGACATACAGATATAATAATTTTAATTTTTTATTATTCGCTTCTTTATTGAATTGACCAACATAGCGTAACACCGACATATTGAATCCCAGTCCCGAGAGCATTGCCATTAATGTGATAACACTAATCGTCAAACTATAAATACCCATACCCTCAGCACCAAAATTATTAGAGATATATAAGATGACCAGATATCCCACAAACATCCCTCCCATCCTAAAGACAAAAGTGAGAAAACTACCGGTGAAGATCTCTTTTAGGTCTTTATCTGAACCTAATCTACTCATTAATCTTGTGATCATCTTATTGATACTGATACTCTCTCATCTAAATCAGTTACCACCAAGTAGCACGCCTGAAGATACCTGCTAAATACTTCGATATATTGTTCTTTCACTGTTTTTCTTGCACGATAAACCAAGGATTCAAAAGGTCTTTCTTGTTATAGATGACTTTTTCTTTTACCCCATACTGATAAGTCATCTTCCCGCTCTCTCTCACGATAGCATCCGCTGCACCTGTGTCCCACTCCATCGTCGGTGCCAGACGCGGATAGATGTCTGCCTCGCCTTCTGCCACCATACAAAGTTTCAGTGAACTCCCCTTTGAGACCTGCTCGATCACTTTCGTACTTTTTGCGATCTCATCGATAAAAGCCTGCGTCTCCTCAGAGAGATGTGACTTGGATGCGACGACTTTTAGCTTCTCCTGCGGAGACTCGTTTCGCTTTAGCGGCAGTCTTTGGTCATTCTTAAACGCACCCTCACCTCTCTTAGCTTTATACATATCGCCCAAAGCCGGAGCATAGACAACACCGAGTACCGGTGTATCCTTATGGATAAGGGCGATGTTGACGGTGAACTCATCGTTCTTCTTGATGAACTCTTTGGTCCCGTCGATCGGATCGATCAGCCAGAAGTACTCCCAAGCTTTTCGTTCATCATACGCAATACTTCTGCCCTCTTCAGAGAGAAGTGGAATATCCGGGTAGACATCTTTAAGTGCATCGACGATGATATCGTTGGACTTGGTATCTGCTTCCGTCAAAGGTGACTTATCGTCTTTATATTCGATAGTGAAGTCTCTTTTATAGATTTCCATTATCGCGTCACCTGCTTCTTTAGCGATCGCTGCTATCTTCTCCAACTCTATGGTCTTAAGCATCTATGTATCCTTTTATTTGAAGATAGTCAATGATCTGTGTTGTCACGTCCTCAATAGAGATATCATCATTATGTATATGTATCTCCGCCTTCTCCGGCGCTTCATAGGGTGAGCTGATACCGGTAAAATGTGGTATTTCCCCATTTCTTGCTTTCTTATACAACCCTTTTGGATCGCGTGACTCACATACCGCTAACGGGGTATCAACGAAGACCTCGATGAACTCGTCAGTTTCGACCAGTGCTTTTACCTGTGCCCTATCTACTCTAAAGGGTGAGATAAAAGCTGTCAAGACGATGGTCCCGGCATCCACAAAAAGCTTTGAGACCTCGCCAATACGGCGGATGTTCTCAATACGGTCCTCGTCTGAGAAGCCAAGTCCCTTATTAAGTCCCATACGGACATTATCACCATCGAGCAGATAAGTATGTCTCTGCATCTCAAGCAGTCTACTCTCCACAGCATTCGCTATGGTCGACTTCCCACTTCCACTAAGCCCTGTGAACCAAAGGATACAAGGCTTTTGAGCCTTGAGCTGTGATCGCTCGGCTTTTGCGACATGATGTTCATGCCATACGATGTCGTTATTTGACATGATGCTTCTTTATATATTTGACAATGAGGTCAGCTGCCTCATCCGCACTCATCGTCTCAGTATCGATGACGATCTCGGCATGCTGAGGCTCCTCATAGACATCATTGACTCCCGGAAAGTTCTGCAGCTCTCCAGCGATGGCTTTTGCATACTTTCCTTTATAATCACGTTCTTTACACGTCTCTACTGATGTCTTGACATAGACGATGACATTGTTATCGACCATCTCACGAATGGCTTTACGTGACTCTTTGTAGGGAGAGACGAACGAAGCAACAGTCGAGATGGAATTCCTCTGCAGTGTCCTGATCAGGTTACCAATACGGTGCATATGACGGTTTCGGTCATCACGCGTATAACCGATACCAGGGATAAGGTCACGGATGTCTTTGGAATCGATCCGCTCAAGAGGGATATCGAGCTTTTCTAACTCCGTATAGACTTTATCAGCGATCGTCGTCTTACCCGAAAGCGGCAGGCCTGTGAACCAGAGGTTGAACGGCTCGATCTTCTTCCTGCCCCAGTGTACTTTGAACCAGGCACGTTCATGTGCCCAATAGAGTCCGACCTTCAGCACCGTCTCGATCATCCCTGCGGCGATAGCAAGGTCGAGCCGGCCGAAGAAGAAGTAGACGATGATGATGGTCGTCGTCGTCGCGACTACACGCCAGCTGACACCTTTAGCTATAGAGCGGGTGTTTGTCTCTCTATACATCAGACAGTCTTACAGTCCCATTCCGGGAAGTGCTCTCTGATATAGGCGTTAAGCGCCACCTCTGCCTCACTGTATTCTCTGGCTACACTCTGCGTCTCCCGTCGGCTCAGCCCTACGATCATCCCTGCACCGACGGTATTGCTCGTGATACGGTCGATGACGATGAAACTTCCTGTCAAACGGTTCGCTTTATAGTTGTCTGAAGCGATAGGTCGAGTCAGTACCATACGGCAGGAGGCGATATCGTTAAGACCAAGCTCTTCGACCTGCATACGCTCATAGGTGTTCACATCGATCTTATAGTTGATCTTCTCGAAGCTTCCCGATATGACTGAGGTAGCACGTTTGATGTCATAGACCCTATCGGGACGCATAGGCTTCTCATCCATCCAGACCAGCATCACTTTAAGATTGTTTGAGATGGCCGGCAGTGCCTTCGTATGCACGATCATATCCCCGCGCGAAATATCGACTTCGTCTTCAGTGGTCAGGGTGACCGCCATCGGTGCAAACGCCTCTTCAGAGGCAGCATTGCGATCGGATTCGGTGATCTTACCAGCATCGATGATGCTCTTGACTCTTGTCGTCTTACCTGCGGGCAGTACGGTGATCTCATCACCTACACTGACACTTCCCGCTGCGATAGTCCCGCAAAAACCTCTGAAATGAAGGTCTGGACGGTTGACATACTGGACTGGGAAGCGGAAATCTTCTTCTTTTTGTACTTTGGAGATATCCATCATGTCTAAAAGACTCAAAAGAGGCATACCCTTATACCATGGAGTATTAAGGCTCTTATCAACGACATTATCACCATCAAGTGCACTGACAGGCAGATAGTAGGTGTTCTTGATCCCCAGCCCGTCTGCGAGCTCTCCGTAAGCTTTGGATATCTCATCAAAGATCGACTCACTATACTCCACTAGGTCCATCTTATTGATCGCTACGATCACATGTTCGATACCAAGAAGGCTGACGATGAAGCTGTGACGGCGTGTCTGCGTCAGGATACCTTTACGGGCATCTATAAGTATGATAGCGACATCAGCTGTAGAGGCCCCTGTGACCATATTTCGTGTGTACTGTTCATGGCCCGGAGTGTCTGCGATGATGAACTTTCGTGCCTCTGTCGCGAAAAAGCGGTAGGCCACATCGATGGTGATACCCTGCTCTCTCTCGCTCTGAAGCCCATCGACAAGCAGTGCCATATCGATCTTCTCACCAGTAGTACCATACTTCTTACTCTCACTCTCAGCTGCGGAGAGCTGATCGTCGAAGATCATCTTAGAATCATAGAGCATACGGCCTATCAGGGTGCTTTTACCGTCATCCACGCTGCCGCAGGTCAGGAAGCGGAGCATGTCTTTATTCTCATGCTTTTTCAAGTATTCGATGATATCCATTAAAAGTACCCCTCTATCTTCTTAAGCTCCATAGCCCCTTCCTGATCCTTATCGATCAGGCGGCCTTCACGTTCACTGCTCGTAGATAGCAGCATCTCTTTGATGATCTCAGGCAGCGTCGATGCTGTTGACTCGATGGCACCGGTAAGCGGGTAGCAGCCAAGTGTCCGGAACCGGACCATCTCTTCCTTAGCTGTCTTACGAAGCTCCTCAGGGACACGATCATCATCGACCATCACTTTCGTACCTTCATATTCCACGACAGGCCGCTTCTTTGCTAGGTAGAGTGAAGGGATAGGGATCTCCTCAAGATAGATATACTGCCAGATGTCCAGTTCTGTCCAGTTGGAAATAGGGAAGACACGTACGCTCTCACCTTTTTGTATCGCGGTATTATAAACATTCCAGAGTTCCGGTCGCTGGTTCTTTGGGTCCCATCGGTGATGTTTATCACGAAAGGAGAAGATACGCTCTTTCGCGCGGCTCTTCTCCTCATCACGGCGTGCTCCGCCGATGATGGCATCATAACCGCCTTTGTCCAGCGCCTGTTTAAGCGCCTGGGTCTTCATGATGTCGGTATGGACCTTACTGCCGTGCTCAAACGGGGAAATGTCCATATCGATCCCTTCTGGGTTCGAATGCACGATCAGGTCGAAGCCAAGTTCCTTGACCCGTTGGTCTCTAAACTCGATCATCTCTTTGAACTTCCAGAGTGTATCGACATGTAAAAGAGGAAACGGAAGCTTACCCGGTGCAAAAGCCTTCATCGCCAGATGCAGCATCACCGAAGAGTCTTTACCTACTGAGTACATCATCACCGGATTCGTGAACTCTGCAGCCACCTCTCGTAATATATGGATGGACTCAGCTTCTAGTTGCTTTAAATGAGTCAATCGTTCTTTTGTCATCATCTCTTTGATTCCTTATAACTGTTATATATTCTCAATCCCTTCTCAGGTGATCTTTCTGGAGCCAACATCTAGCTCTCCAAAGCCTTGATCTGATCTACTTTTCTTATAAACCTTATCGGATTACCAGCCCATACTTCATTCTCAGGAATGCTCTTCGACACAACACTTCCCGCTCCTATTACAGAGTTTTTCCCTATTTCAACACCTTTTAAAATAATACAATGTGCGCCAATGAACGCATTTTCCGAGATCTTTATAGGTTTAGTAATGACGATACTATCATTCTCTTTTATTCTAATATAAGGATCCAACGAATGAAAATCGGTATCCCAGATCTTACAACTTCCACCGATCAGTACATTATCTTCGATAACGATCTTATTAGTAGCTACAATAGTAGTGTTTGAGATACCTACACTATCACCTATCTTCAATACTGCTTTTTCTCTTACAATAAACCTACAATCACTATCTCCACCAATTGGATTATAGACTTGTCCAGCATTACACCTATAATCATTCCCGATCGAGAACATCCCTTTGTTTTGTATGATCATCTTTCCTAAGACCCTAAAGTCACTTTTAAAATCCACGTTATGTCTCTTCATTATCCAATAATTCATCATATAGAAGTAATAGGCTCTAAGACTCTTATATATATTGATCATCTATGCAACCAATAACCGACCATTCTACGAGCGATCCCCATCAATAGGAATGTTGGCAAATACTTTGGTGGACAGTTTTTATAGGCACAGATCATAAACCATTTTAGATTCCCACCACCTCGAATACTAAAAAGGTGTTTGTAGTAGTTCGCAAGACTTCGTTCACTTCTCAATCTTGAGGAAGAGCTTTCATCAGGATATATTTTGATCTTTGCATCGTAATTACAAAATATCTTAAAACCATCTTTTAGCGCTCTATAAGTAAAATCTAGATCAGCGACCGTCTGTGGAAAGTTCTTAGAATCATAAAATCCTATTTTATTAAAGACATGTGTTGGTATCATCAGACCTCTGCCGGGGAAGAGATCGACTTCATGTAACCCATGCTGCCTCTCTATTGGGATCGAATCCAATATCTCTATGAACTTACCTTTTTTCCAATCTCTTTTCTGCCCACCATATATGATATCTTCCGTCTTCTGATCTAATGCAAGGGCACCAAGTAATACATCAGGATACCTTGCAGACCAATAGATCATCTTTTCGATGTAATCAGGTTCCGGTAAAGTGTCATCATTTAACGTCATGATATATTTGGCCCCCTGAGCTATCGCATACCGTACACCGATATTAGTCGCTTCTGCCCACCACAGGTCACCCTCTTTTTTAATAAGTATGACATCAGGAAAGTCTTGTTCGATCATTTTTGCAGTCCCATCTGTCGATCCATCGTCAATGATTATTACTTTAAATTCTTTGACACTTTGTCTCGACAGAGCTTCTAGATACGCTTCAGTGAATCCTTTTCTATTGAAGACTGGTGTGACAATATAAATCATTTAATCTCTTCCTTTGAGCTCTCATATACTTTCTCAGACGGCTTATATACAAATAGTAAAAACAATAGACTCCAGTACATCGGAT
Organism: Sulfurimonadaceae bacterium; assembly: GCA_016744575.1. Lineage (GTDB taxonomy): Bacteria > Campylobacterota > Campylobacteria > Campylobacterales > Sulfurimonadaceae > BB26. Next base: position 9,147 of record JADGEC010000078.1, read on the forward strand.
AATTAAAGTATGGCTCTGACATCAGAGACACTAAAATAGTAACAAATATACTCACACACCTTATAATATCATTTTGTCCGTAAGACTCAAGGTATTTACAAATAGACCTATACATAAGGTATAAGATCAGCAGAAAGAACGGGAAGCCGAATTTCACTAATATATCTGTTAGGCCCACCGTTCTTATTTGATCTGCCGGACCATATGAGTACCTCGTAGTCGAATGTGTCCCTCTACCGAAGAACTCATGTCCCTTAAAATCATCTATATCTCTATAAATACTTAAAAAACGTTGGGTATTAGTACTGCTTTTCTGCACATGTACATTTGTGGCATCTGCTAATTGTGCTTTTATCTTCTCACCAATAAAATCAAGATTGTAAAATGCAAAATATCCACCTGCCAAGATGACCAAAACAGTAATAGCTCTTAAGAGAACGTTTTTGATCTTCTTGTAATACGCTATAAATAAAAAGATGAAAAGGCCCAAATAAGCGGTTGTAGATACAGTAGTGATTATGGTGAGAAGAAGTACTATGCTCCTTCTTTTTTGAGCACTGCCGTTCAAATAGAAGTTAAATATAAAAGCGATTAGCAGGTAGCCTCCAAAAGCACCTGCCTCCCAAAAATAACCATGGTTTCTAAATGTATCCACTGACATCAAGGTATGAAGCCCGAATACACTATACTTGGAAATAAAGGCATCTTCTCCAGATACAGTGACTAAAAATGGTCTCAACAGCTCTATATTTAAATTGCTGATCATATAAAAGGCCAGACTCATCAATGCCAATGCAAACATGACCTTGATAAAATAGTCTATGAATCTAGGACCAAGAATGACTACTACCATATATCCCGTCAGGATCTTGATAAACATCCCCAAGATATTACTAAATGAAAAAAAGGAAAATATAAGTGTCTGAAAAAGATATATTATCAAGAGTATCGTAAAAAAGAGGATACTCCCCTTGTAGAACATTTTTCTTCTGTCGTAAAACAGAACAGACACAAAGACAAATACTACAGTCAGTAGAGTCGTATCAGCAGTAAGAACAGGATTTCCAGAAATCGAGATAAACAAAAACATTATCAAATAATCTAATGTACTTGTATTAGCTCGTTGGATATTCATTATTGGACAACCTTGATTTTTATAGACATTTATTAGTAGATTTAAAAGAGACTAAAGAATCGATGATCAAAAAGCTTGTTTTTAAGACATCTATCTGCTCTATCAACACAATGGTCTCCATAAAGGAGCCCGACCTATTTATGCTAGTCGACCCCGATCTGAAAGTACTCAAACCCCATCTCTTTCATCCGCTCTTTTTTAAACTGGTTTCGTCCATCAAAGAAGACTGCGTTCTTCAGTAGTTTTTTCATCTCGTCAAAGTCCGGTGAACGGAACTCCTGCCACTCTGTGACAAGGATAAGAGCATCAGACTCTTTTAGTGCCTCATATTTACTATCGACGTAAGTGACAGTATCACCCTCTTTTCCAATAGGTAACTTCTGACTGCTAAGATCTCTCGATGGGATGTCTTTGAGATAGTGGAGTGAAGCTTCATGCATAGCTTTTGGATCATAGGCCATGACCTTCGCCCCTCTTTTAGCAAGTTCTCTGATGATAGTCAGTGATGAGGCTTCACGCATATCATCTGTCTCTGGTTTGAAGGCAAGTCCCCAGATGGCAAATGTCATCCCTGTAAGGTCTTCTCCAAAGCGGGCGATGACTTTGTTGGACATGACCGACTTCTGGTCATAATTGACAGCTTCTACTGCGTCAAGGATACGAGGGACATAACCATGATCTTTAGAGGTCTTAGCCAGAGCCTGTACATCTTTAGGGAAACAGCTACCACCATAACCACAACCCGGATAGATAAAGCTGTAACCAATACGCCCATCTGAGCCTATACCATGACGGACCTGATTGACATCAGCACCAACGCGCTCACAGATGTTAGCTATCTCGTTCATAAAAGATATCTTAGTAGCCAGCATAGCATTGGCAGCATACTTGGTCATCTCGGCACTTTTGATGTCCATCCCGATAAAGCGGTCATGACTCTTCATAAACGGCGCATAAAGATCATGCATCACATCCAGGGCTTTCTGACTCTCTGCTCCGATGACGACACGGTCAGGTTTCATAAAGTCCTCGATAGCCGCACCCTCTTTCAGGAACTCAGGGTTAGAGACGACATCGAATGCGATATCCACGCCACGCTCATCAAGTTCTGCCTGGATAGCAGCTTTTACCTTCTCAGCAGTACCGACTGGTACTGTAGACTTATCGACGACGACAAGATACTTCTGCATCGTCTGTCCTATGCTCTTTGCGACTGCGAGCACATACTGCAGATCTGCACTCCCATCCTCACCCATAGGCGTACCTACTGCGATAAAGGCGACTTTGGCATTTGCCACAGCATTTCCGGTATCCGTGGTGAAGTCTAAAGTACCCTGCTTATAGTTTTCAAGGACCATATCCTCAAGACCCGGTTCATAGATCGGGATGAGACCTTTTTTCAGGCTCTTTATCTTCTTCTTATCGATATCAACACAGGTAACACTATTGCCCATCTGAGCAAAACATGCTCCGCTGACCAGTCCGACATAGCCGGTTCCGATGACACTGATATTCATTCTTTCCTCTTTTGTCTGATTTTCAATAGTTCAAACACATGATACTTTTGACCAAAGTACTCTCTTTAAGAACTGGCTCCACTTTTACTACCATAGGCATAACCATAACCATAACCATAATTGGATTTGTCTTTATATTCGACACCATTTAGAATAATACCTGCACTGAGTTCATGGGCCTCGACATAACGATTGATATTACCTATAAAATCTCTGCTTGAGTAATTTGCGCGGAGTGTGATCAGGTTGATGTCAGACATACGCATGATGACCATAGCATCTGTCACCAGACCGATAGGTGGTGAGTCAAGTAAAACGTAATCATAAGTCGACTTCAGCTCTTCGATAATACCTTCAAGTGCCCCAGACATCATCAGCTCAGATGGGTTAGGCGGTATTGGCCCACTTGTGATAATATCAAGCTCCATACCTTCCGTACTGTGTATCACCTCATCAAGAGTGTTTCTTCCGACAAGTACAGTACTTATCCCGACTTTGTTAGAGAGGTTAAACTTCTCATGCATGGTGGAGCGTCGCATATCCATATCGATTATGATGACTTTTTTATTACTCTTGGCAATGATCTTCCCTAATTCGACTATCGTAGTAGTCTTACCTTCACTTGGGACGGAAGAGGTGATAGTAATAAGTTTTGATTTACTGCTTTTTTGCAAAAATTCCAGATTTGTACGTATGACTCTCAGTGCTTCATAATATGCCTGTAAGTTCTTATTTGAACGAATAAACGGAATGGAGCCATAAATAGGTATTCTAGTAAGTCTTTCAATATCCTCGACATCTTTGACAGTCTTATCTTGATTAGCACGAAACAGTGCTTGAAAGACACCTAAAATAAGACCTAATACAAACATCACAGACAGTACAAGTAACATCTTTGGTTCTGTTGGAAATTTTGGAATCGCAGCTTTTTCAAAGACAGTGGTCTCAGAGACAGTCGATGATTCGATGATAGCTGTCTCAGCCCTCTTTTCCAGCAAGAAGGAGTAGATCTTCTCATTGACCATGAAGTTACGACTCAGTCGTGCAAGCTTGCGCTCTTGTTCAGGGAGTGCCTGCATCTTCTCCCTATTATCTTTGATGACATCACTTAAAGCTTGTTTACGCCTTTTTAATCTGCGTATAGTACTCTCTATTGCTCCTTTGAGACCATTTTTCAAGGTGACAAGCTGAAGGTTTACCTTGATCACATCCGGATGAGCTTCAGTAAAGTCAACCAGTAGATCACTTCTCAACGCCGAAGCCTCATGCATATCAAGAATAATGCGTTCTATCCTTGGATCGACTTCCTGAGCAGAACTAATATTTATATTTTTTATATCTTTACTAGTCTCGATGTAGTTGAGTATTCCCTCCATCACGTCAATATTCATATTGCCATCATAAAGTTTCGTTTCCAATTCACTTAACTTCTCTGCAGTCAACTGCGCTTTTGAACTTAAGTCGACAACTACATTGGTAGCTTTATAACGCTCCAGATTCTTAGCAGAGCCCTTCAGTGTCTTATCAATAGCTGCTAGCTGCAGATCGATAAAGTGCAATTTTCTATTTGCCCGTTTGGAGTTGAGAGACATGTTTTCAAGGATGTAGGTATTTGTGATCGCATCCAAGACCTCTTTTGCACGGAGCGGAACGTTATCACGAAAATGCAACTGGATGATCCCTCCCTTGGCCGTATAAGGTAGTACCTTAGTATTCTTGATCAAAAATGTAGTCATGAGCTTATTTGGCAACATGGTAAAATAATAATTATCATTTTCAAGATCGTGTAATTTTTTTACTGTTATCACAAACCAAGGTGTCTCTATTTTCTCATCGAAGCTGTGCAGTTTATCATAGAATATAGGTTGTTCGTCCGAAGGAAGTGGTACGATGACCGACTGGATAAGATTGATAGCCTGATCTCTAAATGATGGTTCTATCAGAAGTCTAAACTTCCCTTCCTGCTCAGGTATAAGATCGATCTTTACGTTCTCTGCATGTTCAGAGAGATACTCAGCGGTCACAATGAAAGGAGTCTCTTTATAGAGTTCATGGCTCTTTAGACTCTTTTTCGTGAAGTAACGTGTTCCAAGATTCAGTTCTTCGAGGGCCTGTAGTGTCAGCCTCCGAGTCGTAAAGGCAGCCATCTCATCTTCTATGTTACCACTGGTACCTGCATCAAGTGATAAAAGGTCTGTAGTCTTCGTCTGCTTTTGTTCACCAAGTTTTATCAGTGTCACAGAGTCATAATATTTTGTTGCAAAATAGATATAAAAAGACGCCAATATGATTGCCAACAATGTTACCGCTATGATAGATTTATAAAAAGGATAGACTGAGGTAAATATCTCTTTTACCCCACTATTGTCTTCTTCCTCATAAGATTTCTTGCTATATCTTTCTGTCTGCATACAGAATGTCCCTTGTTAAAGAATGTAGTCACATAATACTATGTAGACTGATTGAGGTCATGATTATAGCGATCCACGGATTACAATCAACTATACTGATGAATCGAGACCGTAAACATGGAGATAAGCTTTCTTACTACCGATCCCTTGAAGTACGGACAGCCGGATACCTAGGAAAATCCAAAACGACTGATCCTACTATATATCAGTACTTTGAACCCTATTTCTCAAATAGACCAGAACCAAATATACTGAAATCTTATCATCTTATCATCTGTCAAATATAACATTTTGGCTGTCATTCCGACTCAAGTCCGAGTTGACTATGTTATATTGTTCCAATATGATCAAGAATTCCTCATCATAGTATAGCCTTTGGTCGATATTATCTATAGAGACAGATCACAATATTTTATATACATATCTACCAAGGAGGGTATCATGTGGATAGATGACCAGGAGGCCATCATGATCGAGGATGGCAACAAGAGGAGTGAGTATGCACTTATGGAGATAGGTGCTTTTATTTTGAGTATGGCTTTAGTGATCGTAATGATCTAGATCTCTCGATGAGAGTCAGGTTGACCATCTGATCTTAGACTAAAATCGATACTGGTTCTTCTTACCCGGTTGTTCTACGAGAAGGTTTTTGCGTCTTATAAAAAGCGTCTCACCACTTTGCTTATGCAAGATCTGAATATAGATACTTTTCTCATTACGAGGGTCATAACCGATGGCAGTGACATGATCACTGCGTGAAAGGACCCTACAATCATTAGCCACGGCAAAAAGAGAGAGACTAAGGTCATCCTCCAACGCTTCTGGTGGTACCTTCTGAAATGTCTCCAATGAGGGACAGGCTAGTGACTTCACCTTGATCTGATCAGCCTGCAGTGACATACTCAGCAGCAGGACTATAGACAGTATATTTCTCATTCTTTTCCTTTCAGATAATCTCGGATGATACTCTTATGGTCAAATACCAATGGTAACTGCTCTAGCTGCTCTTTCGAGATGATATGAACAGCCTTGGCATCGTCTTGAGCCCTGGGTGTACCATACGCTCGACATGCATAGACGATCGAAGCCGTATGAAAGCGTGGGTCTCGCGCAGGGTCCGAATAGACACCTAACAGACTCTCTATCGTCACATCCAGTGATGTCTCCTCTTGCATCTCACGCAGTAGAGCTGATTCAACACGCTCACCAATATCGACAAAACCACCGGGAAGCGCCCATCCATGCGGTGGGTTCTTACGCTCTATCAATACGACGCCGCGCAGTCCATCATCACTATCATAAAGTTCAATAATACCATCAACGGTCAAATAAGGGGTCTTTATCATCCACGCATTATACCATCTGCTGCGACTACTGCACTGCTAAATGCCCACTGAAAGTTGTAGCCCCCAAGCTCTCCGGTGACATCGACCACCTCACCAATAAAACTAAGCCCTTCAGCTTTTTTACTCTGCATCGTCTTGGCATCTATCTCATCACTCTGCACGCCGCCGCGGCTCACTTCAGCCTTGGAAAACCCAAAGGTCCCAGAAGGTGCAAAACGGTAGTCATGAAGCTGACTTAGTCGCTCTAGTTCATCTGCAGATAGTCTGTCACAAGGCTTATCTATGATGCCAATATGCTCCAAAAATGCTTTGCTAAAACGTTTTGGTAGGTTCATCATGCTGCTGATCTGCTTCTTTTGGCCTCTGCAGCGTTTGAGGATATCCTGTCCGGGTAAGAAATCGATAGCTATCGTCCCTTTATGCCAATACAGTGAAGCGCTCAGTATCGCAGGACCACTTATGCCACGGTGTGCGAACAGTGTGTCCTCTTCGATCTTGCGGTCACCTACTCTGATGCGTGTAGGGAGGCTGATACCACTGAGACTCTTCATCCAGAACTGCTCTGGCTGTAGAGTAAGACCGACAAGTGCCGGTGTGAAAGGAGTCACTTCATGCCCGAACTCTTTAGCTACTCTCAGTCCTATATCTGTCGCACCCAGAGTGACAAAGCTGATACCCCCTGTCGCCACCACGACCTGAGCACTTTGATAGAGAGCTCTATCTGTCTTGATCTTATAATCACTATCATCTTTTGTGACACTTATTATCTTCTCATCATAAAAGACTTTGCTTTTTGCACTCAATTGCTTTAAGATAGTGATGATCTCATCCGAGCTCTTCGGGCAGAAGTAATAACGCTCTTTTCGGACGATCGGTCTGAGTCCATGCTTCTCCAGCAGTCCGAGCAGATCCTCTTTCGAGAAATGCTTCAGCGCACTCTGTACAAGCTCTGCGTCCCCAAGAAAGTGAATGGGTCTGACATCGACATTAGTAATATTGCACTTACCGCCGCCAGACACCTTAAGTTTCACACCCACTTTTGTATTGCCCTCGATAAGCGCGACCTGCAGATCACTATGTTGATTGAGCCGAGCTGCACACATCAGACCACTTGCTCCACCGCCAAGGATGAGTACATCAAACCGTTTCATCTTCTACACATCTCCCCGACGACTGATTGCGATATAATACCATCACTAAAATCTGGATCTACTTGAAAGATCATAAAACAGATATTTTCAATCATAAAGAATCACCCAATGAACAAAAAACTCCATATCGTCTCACTTGGCTGTACGAAAAACCTTGTAGACACCGAAGTGATGCTCGGACGCTTGAAGTCCTACGAACTGACTGATGAGTCTGAAGAGGCTGATGTCATCATCGTCAACACCTGCGGCTTTATCGATGCGGCTAAAGAGGAGTCTCTTAACACAGTACTCTCACTCGACAGTAATCGAAAAGAGGACTCTGCACTAGTCATGGCTGGCTGTCTGAGCGAACGCTATAAAGAGGAGCTCAGTAGAGAACTGAGTGAAGTCGATATCTTTACCGGTGTAGGTGATTATGACAAGATCGACGAACTGCTTGCCCAAAAACAGAGCCGTTTTAGTGAGGATGTCTACCTGATAGACGGGGAGGAGCGTGTCGTCACCGGTTCAAGTTATCATGCCTACATCAAACTCTCTGAAGGGTGTAATCAGACCTGTAGTTTCTGTGCCATCCCATCGTTCAAAGGCAAACTCAACTCTCGTGATCTTGA
>JADGEC010000192.1 GCA_016744575.1 Sulfurimonadaceae bacterium
CTGTATCTGGAGTCGATCAAAGATGTGGCGTAGAGTGGCAGTCATGAGGTGGAAATAGATCGAGGTCAATGACTGACTTGATTTTTCAGGCCATTATAGAGGAACGCTTTAAGCAGCTGATTAGAAGTGCAAAAGTATTACCGGATGATGACTTCAAGACCATATTCTTGAAGGTGATGAGAGAGGCTAAGTTGGTCCCTTTTCTATATCTCATCCATCTCATTAATGAATCCGGAGATTTGCCCAAAATAAATCAGCATCCTACTTTATTGTGTAGATAAAAGAATCTTCACAAACCCTCCACACTTATCACACTACAATGACACATAATAAGAGAAGAGGGCTCTGCCTCTTTTTGAGATAAAGGAATAATCATGAAAAAGTTAATAATAGCCTTCTTGATAACGATGCTGGGAGTCACCATACTTCAGGCGGCTGCCTTTGAGAAAGAGGCAAAGTCCAGAACAGCTAAAGTACACATGAGTTCAGATAGCCCCTTGACAGTCGGGTCGAACACCTTGACATTGGATATCACCCAAGCAGGCAGTGCCGCCAAAGATGTAAAAGTGAACGTCAAGGCTTTTATGCCGGCGATGCCCGGTATGCCTGCTATGGAGAGCAAAGCGGATGCGAAAGATCTCGGTGCTGGAAAGTACGAAGTCACTGTGAACCTCTCTATGGGCGGCACTTGGCAACTACACATCTTCATCACTCCTACCCAAGGCAAGAGGTCCCGTGTCAAGACTTCCTTGAACTTCTAAGGGCCTGAGATGAGAAGTCTACTTTTTACAGCTTTACTCCTTGGCTCGACACTTTATGGATACACGCTCGATGAACTGCTAAGCAAGGCGATGGATGCAAATCCCTCTTTGGAGTCCATCAGCCATCGAATCGCGGCTAATCACGCTACTATCGAAGCTTCAGACCAGTTTGCAAACCCTGAACTTAGTTACGTGCAAAACACCCTCGACAGTGACCAGGCGATGAGCCGAAAGAGCCTTACCATCAAACAGAAGCTTCCCTATTTTGGCAAACGAGACAGCCAGCAGAAAGTAGCACAGGCTCAAGAGGGTGTTTTACAAGTAGACCTGCAAAAAGCGAAAGTCTCGCTGGTCAAAGCCATAAAAGAGCAGGCTTACCATGTCTGGGAGCTTAAACGGCGACACCAGACCATCCTGGACTATGAGGACCTGACAAGACAGAACATCGATCTCTCCCAGTCTTACACCTCGATCTCAGCCGATCAGCACATGGGCATTATGTCTGCAGGACTTACACTTTCTGAACTACGCATCCAGAAAAGCACACTTGATGCCAAGATAGAGACCGCGTATGCCAGACTCTCCTACCTCGCTGCTTTTAAAGTACAAGAGCTCGACATCGACTTGACGATAGGAAGTCTGCCAGATCTCACAAGACTTCGAGCAGAGTTGGAGAACAATCCTGATATCGCACTAAAGAGCAAAGAGGTAAATAAGCAGCAAGCGATGGTCGAGCGTGCCGGGTTAGAGAGCTATCCCGATGTCGTACTACTTGGAGGCTACTCCTATAGAGAGGAGTTCGATGACTACTGGACCTTTGGTCTAGGGGTCTCACTGCCTATCTATGGGACAGAGGACCTTAAAGAGGAGAGAGCCAGAAGACTGGCGCTCTCTGCGAAGAGTCTAAGAGAGGACACCACTGTCGCCGTAGACACAGCCTTTCAGAGCGCTTATGTCCAGATGCGTTCCGCTCATGAGACCTACCATATCATCCATGATGAAGCACTCCCACAGATAGAGCACATGTTCGAGTTGATCAATGCTTCGACTTCTACCGGAGGGGATCTCTTTAAATACATCGATATCCTCGTACAAAGACTGAAGCTGGAACAAAAAAGCATAAAGGCCGTGGCAGATTTTAACCGTGCCGAAGCAAAAATAGCTGCACTATCAGGAGCACTACGATGAGACTATCTATAAAGATCTTACTACTTACCATGCCTTTACTTCTCATGGCAAAAGAGGCCACAGTCGAGCAGCTCTTCAGTGTACAGACTGTCAAGGTCAAGAAAGAGCGCATAACACCCCGTATAAAGAACTACGGTTACGTGAAAGCCGATCAGAGCCGGGTCTATGACATCTCGCCACGTTTTGGCGGTTATGTCGTAAGACTCTACGCCGACAAGGTCTATAAAAAGATCAAAAAAGGTGAGCCGCTCGTAAGTGTCTACTCGCCAGAGGTCTTTAAGGCTAAAGAGGAGTACCTTAACACTTACAAGTACGCTAAAAAACGTGCTGACAAGGGCATGCTTGAGAGTGCAAGATTAAAACTGGAACTACTGGGCATCACCAAGAGTGAGATAAAAAAAATGCTCACTTCGCAAAAAGCCTCACCAAATACGACCATCTATGCGCCTGTAGACGGTTATCTCTTTGTCAAAGGAATAGAGAAGGGGGCTGCTTTCAATGCAAAACAACGACTTTTTCAGATCGTCAACCTGGATGAAGTGTGGGTAGAAGCCCGACTGTTTGAAGAGGAACGTGCAAGACTGTCCATGACCAAGAAGTATGAACTCACCTTTAAAGGACTGAAGAAGGTCTACCACACCAGCAATAAACTGTTATATCCCATGCTTGACCCCAAGGTCGCAACCCTGACGCTGCGCCTGCGGGTGAAGAACCAGGAGCATGACCTCTATCCGGGCATGTACGCCAGTGTCGTATCGTTAAAAGAAGGGTCTGAACAGTTGATCCTTCCAACGACCGCAGTCATTCGAAAAAACGGGAGTCATTATGTCTTTATCGTAGGTGAGTTCGAGGGCGAGTATGAACCTCTCGAAGTCAGCGTAGACATCCTCGATGCCAACACCTATGTAGTCACCGGCGGTCTGGATGAGGGCGATGAAGTGGTCAACAATGCTCTCTTCATGATGGACTCAGATGCACAGATCAATAGTCTGTACTAACAGGGATATATGATGATCGAGACATTAATATCATTTAGTATTAGAAATAAGTTCCTTATCCTGATGATGACGCTATTTCTTACTATGGGCTCATACTACGCTTTAAAGAACACACCGCTCGATGCACTTCCTGACCTCTCACCACCTCAGGCTATCGTGCAGATCAACTGGCCGGGACAGTCTCCCGAGATCATCGAGGACCAGGGGACTTATCCGCTGGTATCACAGTTCTTAGCCATCGCGAATATCGATACGGTACGTGGTTACTCGACCTATGAGAACGGTCTGATCTACATCATCTTTAAAGAAGGCACTGACCTCTACTGGGCAAGAAGCCGTGTACTCGAACAGCTCTCTTCCATCCAGTCACAGCTTCCGCCTTCGATGGAGGTCTCTCTCGGACCGGATGCTTCCGGTGTAGGCTGGGCGTATGAGTATGCTCTTACTTCAAAGACAAAGAACCTTGCCGAGTTACGAAGCCTGCAGGACTACTACTACAAATATGCGCTGATGGGAGTCGATGGCGTAAGTGAAGTCGCCTCCATTGGCGGTTTCGTACCCACCTATCAAGTCAGCGTGAACAATGATAATCTCATCCGTTATGACCTCAGCATCAAAGATGTCGCTAAAGTACTTAAGGCTAACAACAA
>JADGEC010000193.1 GCA_016744575.1 Sulfurimonadaceae bacterium
ACCTTGTGATGTCTCTGGAAGAGAACGATAAGCAGATCGAGGAAAATGAGAAGACGATCATGATCAGTCTTATAGTCTTAGGCACACTGTTTGTCATCGTCTCCTATATCTTCTTCAGCAAAGAGATATTAGCACCTCTTGAGCGCTTGAAACACAAGATAGAGAACCTTGTCTCCGGGGACAAAGACCTGACTAAACGACTCGTCAGTAGTAAGCAGAACGAGTTTGGAGAGACAGCGGATGCTGTGAATGATTTTATAGCGATGGTACATGAGACCATCCTTGAAGTGAAATCACTTGGTGGTGAGAACAGTGTCATCGCTTCGACGATCACGCATACGACATCAGAGATACGTGAGAGCGTGAATCAAGAGCGTGCTATTGTCCAGGAGACGACGCAGAAGGGTCAGGATGTCAAACAGATACTCGACAAGACCTTGGAGATCTCACAAGAGAGTGAGAAGAAGATCTCTGAGGTAAGTGCGAACCTGGACATCGCCAAGGAGTCCTTAGGCATGTTAAGTCATGAGGTCGATGCTACGGCAGAGGTAGAGCATGAACTTTCCAGTCAACTTCGAGAGCTTCAGCATGATGCGGATCAGGTCAAAGATGTACTTAATGTCATAAAAGATATCGCAGACCAGACCAATCTTCTTGCTCTTAATGCTGCCATCGAAGCAGCCAGAGCAGGTGAACACGGACGTGGTTTCGCTGTTGTAGCGGATGAGGTCAGAAAACTGGCAGAACGTACCCAAAAAAGTCTCAATGAGATAGAGATGAGTGTAAGTAGTATCATCCAGTCGATCAACGATGCAAGCGACAAGATGCAGAAGAACGCACAGGGGATGGAAAAACTTACACAGATCACCAGTGAGGTAGACAACAAGATCAATGAGACCTCAGAAGAGATGCAACACTCTGTTGCGGTCGCAAAAGACTCCTATCGTGATGCACTGGAGATGGTCGAGATCACCGAATGGATGTTAGAGAAGATCAATCAGATAGATACCCAGTCTAACCAGAATCAGGAGCACTCTGAAGCCATCGCAAAAGACTCGCAACAACTTCTCAAAGTCGCCCAGTCATTACAGTCTCGTATCGAGGAGTTTAAGAGCTGATAGGGGCTCTTGGACCGTTATTTCACTATAGCGGCTCGATCAAGAAAAAGTGACCTATTCTTTTTTTAACCACATCATCCTTAGTCTAATCCCAGTCTAATAGTCTCTGTTGACCCTCGAGTCCTCTGATGTGGCTGACATCCTGACTCATCTCAATGACACCTCTGTAGGTCCTATCCTCATCTCTGACTGCAAAGTACTGTATGTGAATAAACTTACCTTTAAACTGGATCCAGAACTCAGCAAGGTCCTGGTTCCCCGCTTTAAACTCCTCTAAGATACGAAGGACCTGGTCTACACTTTTTGGCGGATGACAAAACCTCACTTCTCGTCCAATGATCCCGGCACTTCTGGGAAAGACACGATCATCACCACGGTTGTAAAACACGACTTGGTCGTCCTCGTTTACATAAGTAATATCAACAGGTAGTATCCTGAAGATCGAGTTGACTTGTGCCGGTGTCAGATAGCCTTCGTCAAAGTGTGTCTTGTCTTCAATACCAAAGGGAAGTTTTTTTCTGACAGTATCTTCTCCGGGGTGAATATAGGCAACCGGTGGGTAGGGTGTCGGTGCTTTGTCAAACATCCAACCTATCTCGACATCGCCTTCGCGAAACTCTTTCCACTCCTCTTCTGTGACCATCTCCATAGCATTAGGCAAGAGTCGTCCCTCTTCGACCTGCATGACATGTTCTAAAGACCTATAGATAGTCTGAGTAGTGTAGATGATAGACTCGACATCTTTTGTCGCTATCGCTTTTCTAGCCTCTTTTATCTCTTCACGGATCTGGTCATGAAATGCCCACATGTTTTGTGAAGGGCTTGTCCAGCCATGTTTTTCAAGGTAGGGAAAAAGCTGGTTCTCTTTACGTGCAAAATGAAGTTCGACTTTGCCCAGTCTGTTAAACAGTTCTATAAAAGTATCCAGATCACTCTCGATGCTGGTAGCTTGAAGCTCGCTTATGATGCTTCTGATAAGGATGTTCTCTTCTAGGTAGACACGAACAGGGTGCCCATCAGGAAACTGCCCTTTAAATGGAGAGTCGTCGTCATTAAAGAACTCGCTCATAAATATTTCCTCTTAATTTTCGCGAAGTATAGTCAAATGGAAGAGGAAAGCTATTGAGCCTTATCAAGTCAAGGGTCGATGTGATGCTGTAGGTGAGAGGGATGTTATGTTTTTTAAGGCCTTGTTAGAGTAATAAAATAGACTCATCCCTGTTCTAATATTTTGAGAATTAGAAAAACAGAGATTGTATTTAAGAGGGTAGATTTACTCACCGGGTGAGTCTTGATTATTTGTTATTGCTTTAAACGAGTTGGATCTTTAGTTTTTTCCCCATGATGTGAGCAAAAGCCTGAAGTGTTGAAAGTCTAATATCTTGAGCATGATTTTCTATTCTTGATATGGCAGACTTTTTTGTATGCATTGCAATAGCGATCTCTTCTTGTGTCAAACCAGTCTCTTTTCTAGCTTGTTTTAACATCTCACCAATTTTAAACTCTTGATAGCCATCTTCAAAGTCTTCTGCAAACTCTGAATCGTTCTTTTTTCTTTTTTCGATATATTTTTTTAAGTCACTCATATTGATCTCCTCTTGCAAGATATTCATCTTTTCTTTGTTGAGCTAATGATATTTCAGACTTTGGAACTTTTTGATCTTTCTTTCTAAAGCCATTTGTGAGTACTACAAATGTTCCTTTATCTTCAAAACCTAAAAGTCTAAAATTGTTTTTACCAATTTGAGCCCTGACTTCTATCATCCCGTTACTGTTACTAAGTCTTTTATAAAACTTTGTAGAAATAGTCTCCATCTCTTCGATCAAACTCAAGACGCAAGTCACTTTTTGAGCTTCCTTAGAAGAGAGTGAGTCAAGAAACTCTTCAATAGGACTTTTGCCTGATGGCGATCTATAGAACTTTATTTCTTTCATCTTTAGATGTTAACATAAATGTTAACTTTTTTCAAGTTTTTGATTTCAGAAATAATGACTTTTATTAGATAGTTTTTTTGTTATATCTTTTCTGCTCAAATCTCAAAAAATAGATATTAAACCCCAGGGGTGTATCCAAGTGAAGGGTCGATGTGATGCTGAAGATGAGACGGATCATGTATTTAAGGGGGTAGATAAAAGTGGAGTTTTTCTCACAGGATGTACCCTTAATATTTTTAAAGACCTTACTAGAACAATAATGTAGTCACATTTTTTATAGTATGAAAACGGTTGACTCAACCGACAGATAGCTGTACGGTTCGAAGTCTTGTTATACTGGATTATTTAAATAGTTCATTGTAAAATCGTTAAATTTTATTAAAGCATTAATATTTCGTTTTCTTGAAGATTCTTTCCAGGATTTACCTATTTTTGACTCTAATTCTTTTGCTATTATTTCTTTATTTATACCATAAATCGTAATTAGTTCATTTAGAATATTTATAGTCTCAGCTCTAGCAATTGATAATGATAGTATGTGTTC
>JADGEC010000194.1 GCA_016744575.1 Sulfurimonadaceae bacterium
GCAGACTATAGTGACGGGGACTGTTTCCAGATAGATAATCAGACCCATACCGTCGTCAGTCTACTTGGAAACCTCAGCGATCCGGCAGTCGATGAGAAGATCGTGCTTGCACAATATAATAAACATGATGCGTTCAGTGAGCAAGTCCTTCAGCTTGCCGGCTCATTCTCTCCAGAAGTCAGACTCTCGGATCACCCGGGACGTCGTGATCTTCGAGATCTGCCTTTTTGTACCATAGACCCTGTCACTGCAAAAGATTTCGATGATGCTATCTGCTATGACCCCGAGGCTTCTGTACTTTACGTGGCTATAGCTGATGTCAGCAGTTATGTCGAGCCTTTCGGTCCTATCGATGCTGAAGCTATCTACCGTAGTTTCTCCATCTACCTACCTCACCGTTCCATCCCGATGCTGCCTCGAAAGCTAAGTGAGACCCTTTGCTCACTACAGCCGCATGTCGACCGTCTCTCTTTTGTCTTTGAGATGCATCTTGACCCAGATACACTCGAAGTGACACACTCAGACTATTATGAGGCCATCATCCACTCCAAACGACGCTTTAGTTATGAAGAGGTCGATGCTCTCTTTGCCGGTGAGCTTCAGCCAAAGAGTGATGATGAGAAGATCGTCTTTCCACTATTATTCAAACTGCGTGATACCACTGACCGCCTGAAAATAGAGAGAATGAAAAAAGGGTACGATTTTCGCTCCAAAGACTTGGAGATGACACTGGATGACAACTTCGAACTTGCATCCACTGAGTACGCAGATGAGACCCCTTCACATGCACTCGTCGAGGACTGCATGCTACTGGCCAATAAAGCCGCGGCTTCAGTCTATGAACGTGGACTATTTCGCATACATGAATCACCAAGCCAGGGGAAACTTCAGACACTCTACCAGGAACTTGCCGGTATTGGGATCATCATAGAACCCAAAGCTTCCATGAAAGAGACCATCACCTTCATCCAGGAGCAGGCTACGCTTCGTGAACTCGAAAGTGAAGTGGACACGCTTATCATCCGAGCACAGATGCAGGCGAGATATGCACCAGACAATAAAGGGCACTTTGGACTGGGTTTTGAACGCTACACGCACTTTACCTCACCTATCCGCCGTTACTCAGACCTCATAGTGCACCGTTTGCTCAAAGCCATCAAAGCTGGAGATACAGAGGAAGGCTCTTACGTACTTCGCAATATCGATGCACTTGCTATCGCCATAAGTGAGAAAGAGCGCGAGTCCAGTGATATCGAAGTACGCTTTATGAAGCGAAAGTCTGCCCGCTGGGCCGCCAAACATATTGGTGAGAGCTTCTCTGCACGGATAAATGGTATGGAGAACGGACTTACCGCGGAGATCCACGATATCATCACCGGGGTCAAAGTCGACCTGACCACGCCCATACCTGTCATACTCTTTGATGATGTGCAGGTGCGTATAGACAATGTCGATCTTGCTACTGCCAGGATCAATGGGGTCGTCGTGCAAAAAAGTGGTGATGAGTAGTGAAGCGACAGGACCTCGACAGACTGATCGATGAGGGTCGTCCTCCCAATACCATCATGCTTTTCGGTGAAAGTCACTTTCTAATAGAGCGCTATATACGACAGCTATCAGTACCCGATACCAATACACTAAGCCTTTATTATGACGAGTATAAGTTCAATAACGCAAAAGCCCACCTTTCACAAGGCTCCCTCTTTGGTGATCGTAATCTCCTGCTGATAAAGAGTGAGAAGAAGATCGCTAAAAAAGAGCTTGAGATCTTTCTCGAACTCTGCAAGAAGAACCCGGACAACATCTTCATCTATGCCTATTTTGGGACTGACTTTAAAAAGAGCGCCACTGCTGCGTTCAATGCGAAGTCAGGCGGTATCGCACTGCGTCTTTTCGCACCATTTTTCAATGAGGCCAAGGCCATCTTACTCCAAGAAGCCGCACGAATGGGTATAGTCATGGATAACAATGCTGCGTATCATCTGCTTGATGTCCAGAACAATGACCTCTCTCTTGCTTATAACGAACTGAGCAAGTTCCAGATACTCGACCGGCCGATCACGACCAAAGAGATCGACGACCTGGTCTTTGGACTGGCTGAGGTAAAGGTCGATCAGCTCATCAATAGACTGCTTAAGAAAGAGGATTTCAGAGCGGATCTTCAGCATCTGCTCGAGAGTGGCGAGGATGAGATACGTATCATCACCGCGCTGAGTACGTTTGTGACACAACTCTATCTATTCTATATCTACATCAAGATCCATGGTGCTGCAAACTCCGCAGAGATCTTGGGATATAGACTACCGGGATACGTGGAGAAGGAACGGACTCAGCTCTGCATCCGTTTCAAACAACAGCAGTACGATGCTATGCTGGAGCTTCTCCTTGATGCGGAGCTGAAGATGAAGTCATATGGAGCAGTCGACAAGAATGCGATAGTCCTCTCGACGCTACTGCACTTACAACGGTTGATATAACGACGATATCAACATCGATCGACTAGAGACATCCTCTAAAAAGAGTCGAATGACTCTCTCTACTCTGTGAGTATCTTAGCTTTTAGACTCTCATACTCTTCAGAAGTGATGGCACCTTTTGACTTAAGCTCATAAAGTCTCTCGATACGCTCAGAAGCACTGCCACCAGATGAGGCTGCTACAGCTGCACCAGAGCTCGCTGCGGCAGCAGGGACAACAGTCTCAGGAGTCACTTTAGCTACACTGTCTTCGACTGGCGGTCTTATGACCGCATAAGCTGAGTCTTTCGTCTCTGCCGTTTTGGCCTTGGTGTTCTTATTGTAGAGCTTGAACTCCTTAAAGCCCTTATCATCGAGGTAGCCTGTCTCTACTATCTCCTCTTTAGCCTTTGAGCTATCGACCGACTCAGCACTAAGCGCACCCTCTTTTCCGACTGTCACCTTGACATAGTGACTCTCTCCTGCTTTTACATCAGTGAGTTCGACCATGTCGTTCTCAAAAGTACTTTTGATGCTGTCATGGTTCTGCACATAGACACTTACTGCTCCTGTGGGGATCTCAAGTGGCAGGTAACTGTTCTCATACAAGATGCTCAGCACAATCGAGTTCACTGCTACGTCGATATCTGCATTATCGACTCTCGTAGTCTCCAAACGATAGACATAGACCATCGCCTTCTGCTCGTCAAAACTACTTTCCTTATATGGTATCTTTGATGCACACCCGCTCATCATCACTACTGCCGCCATCGATACAAGTGCGAAAAAAACTCTTCCAACCATCTCTTAACTCCAAAAATAAATTGAAAAAGGTTATCGTATCCTTGCTTAAAACGCCTAAGACTTGCTTCTCTTCAATATTAGGGTCACCGTTATACCAAGATGACAGAGACAACAGAAGATCGAGCATAGGATTCACCAAGTATTAAGTATGTTTTTACTATAATCCCGCGTTCCTTGCTCTTTGTATCACTATAGACTGGTGATATAACTAATCCAGAAGGGGCTCCTGCCGTTATACGGCGCACATACCAAAAGGAGATCATACTCACATGAGACATTACGAAAACATGCTAA
>JADGEC010000079.1 GCA_016744575.1 Sulfurimonadaceae bacterium
GTATTTAAATGATCAATTAAAAAAACTAAAAAAAGTATCTGATTATAAATCAGAAAATTTAATGAACATAGTGATTGAAAATGTATTAGATAAGGAAGAATATAGCCATCTTAGCCATATCGCGCATTATCCTTTAAATAAATTGATAAAAGATTTAAGTCTTTTAAATACAAAAGAGGAGAAGTTTGTATTACATCCTTCAGCTCACCTAGATGTTTTACTATATAACAGAATTGATAAACGCGTAATTCTAGCTATTGAAGTAGATGGATTTGCCTTTCATGAAAATAACCCTACTCAGCTTAAGCGAGACAAAATGAAGGATGGTATTTTACAAAGATACAATATTCCAATAATACGATTCCCGACGAATGGTAGCCAAGAAGAAAAAAGGTTATTAGAAAAATTAAATGAGGTTATCAATGATTGATCATAGGAACGAAGGGTCAGTTATTACCTATAACTATGACCCGAATTTAAATTCGGGATGGATGCTACTGCAAGCCTCGGAGATGGTCTGATAGTTCCTTTTAAGATTTGAAACAACGTTATCTTCACAGCTTTTTTTCACTCCAGAATCGACTCCTGCTTTTAGAATAGTAAAAATAAGACCATAGACTATTGATCTTTTAGAAATGATAGGTTAGAAAAAAATGGCAAACATGTCTATGCTGAGGATCGTTGATTGGGTAGAAAGATCATTTATTGTGGCATTGAGAAAAATATCACTTTTGTGACTTCAGGAATGAATTATACATTTTTATTATAATGTGACAAAAAAAAGGGTTGCCATGTTTCAACTTACCGCCGTTTTCAACAGAACAAATCTAAACGATGTACTTCAGGAGCTTTCTGAACGTCAGATACCGGGTGTCACTGTCACTGATGTACAGGGTAAAGGTGGACTCAGTCTTAATGATAAAAGCGGAGAGATCGAGCTTGATGATAATGTGATGATGACTATCATCCTTGCTGATGAGAGCCAGAAAGAAGCTGCCAAAGAGATCGTTCGTTCTAATACCCGCGACCTGGCAAAAAACTCAGGTAAGATGTGGGTCACTGCGGTACTTGAGGTCGAGCGTATTCGTACAGGAGAGACCGATGAGGCTGCTTTGAGACTTGTGAAACAGAGTGAACATGTCGTTCATGATGACTTCTTTACCCACCAGGACACTCCTTCAAGTTAAGTCCCTCAGCTTTTAGCGTGAGTGTCATCTATAACAGAGGTGACACTCAATACTCTGTTAAAGAGCATCTCTGATGATGCTCCATCGGAAGTATATAAAATAAGACACCATTTGCTACCAATAGGTCTGATATCGCAGATGATGACTCACTCAGGGCCACTACTGCTTTAGTCCTTTAGTATGGTGAGAACATCGTCAGCTTTTCAGATGCTCTTTTTACGGTCTTTATCACTTTTTTTATAGATATATCTGTTCTGAAGAGAGAAGCTAAGTCTCATCACATATGTCTATGCACTGAGATAATAGTGTGATACCTCAATGATCGATGTCAGTCACTCATCTGTCTCAGAGACTTTTGTTAGATTAACAAAGTGATGGTACAATCACGCTAGACAAATCAGTGATCAACAGGCATGAATGAAAAAATTCCTTATAATCAGCGACGGAGCCATCGGTAGACACCTCATAGAGCGAGTCACCTCTACCTATAGCAGTGAGAACATGTATTACATAGTGCAGACGACCAATGGGCATGACTACTCTGATGTCAATAAGTCACATGTGAAGTTCTTTACCTTTGATCCGACCAGTTTTTATAAACTTTCCAATCTTCTCAAGATGGATTTCTCACAGGCGTTCATCGCCATGAAAGAGTCCCAGGACACACTCGTGACCATCAAAAACATCCGTACCTGTAAAGAGCATCTGCGTATCGTAGTGCTGGACCAGTACGGTTTTGATCTTGATGATATCAATGTAGTCCGTATCAATGCCAATGAGATCCTGGCAGCACGACTGTTTGATTACCTTCCCAATGTCCCGGTGACCGCACAGAACGTCGGTCTGGTCGAAGGGGAGATCATGGAGGTCCTTGTCCCATTTGGCAGCTCCTTTGTCTATCGACATGTCGGTGTCATCGAGCAGAACAAGTGGCGTATCGTCGCTATCTATCGTAACCGTGAACTCGTCATGCCAAAACGGCGTACGATGATCCAGCCAAATGACCTCTTACTTCTTGTCGGAGAGCCTGATGTACTGGAGTCTGTCTACCGTGCGATAAAACGTGAACTTGGACAGTTTCCGGCACCGTTTGGTACCAACCTCTACTTCTTCGTCGATATGGCTCAGGAGAGTGAAGCTTCACTGATCAGCCAGCTCGAACAGGCCGAGTATGTCCATCAGGAGTTTGGTCATGAACTCATCATCAAAGTGATGAACCCCGGTGATATCGATCTTTTACAGAAGATCAAAGTCCATCGTGCAGATAAAGTCTCAGTAGAGATCAACTACTATGAGAAGAGTCCGGAAGATGTCATATTAAATGATATCATCAAGTACCATATCGGACTTGTCATCACCTCGAAGAAGATCTTCTCACGACAGAGTATGCGTAAAGCGATGTATGAGGGGAATGTCCCGGTATTGAGTATGTCAGAACGTCCTCTCGCTGAGATCAAGGAGGCAGTGGTCATACTCTCTGAGAACCGTGATCTGGAGAAAGTCTCTACAGCTATCTTTGATATCTCTGAACAGATGGGTTATAACCTCGAACTCTTTAGCTATACCGCTGAGCACAGGGATGCAAAAGAGCAGGTGATAGAGCACTACAACAACCTTGCGAGCATCTTCTCCAAATCGATCCGGGTCATCGAACAAGATCAGAACCCGCTGCGTACGTTACGAAAGAAATCAAACTTCCTGCACTGTCTTCCATTTACTGAGAAGATGGTCAAAGGGCCTTTTATGTCTCTGTTCTCTACAGATAGTGAACGGCTCTATTACCGCCTCTCTGATTATCCACAGCTTTTCATCCCGGTCCGTATTTGAGCATCGACTCCAGCTAAGGAGAGTAGTGCCTTAAGTCACTCCTTTTGACAAAGGTCCATGTCAAGTGGACTTTTGAGGACTCCGCAGCCTGATGAATACTTTTTTCACATAGTATTAAGCGATAAACAAGTATTATCTAACGCATAAAAAATAGCAACGATTTGGAAGATGTATGACGGTAGAAATAGCGCTAGACAAAGCCAGAGACGACTCTTATGAGATCTTTATAGATACCCTGTCAAAGCTTCATCTTGACACAAAAGTCGCAGTGGTGACCAACCCGACAGTCTCAGGATTTCATCTTGAGTACCTTTTGAGACAGGTGACGGCAAAAGAGCTTGTCGTCATCACGGTACCTGACGGAGAGCAGTACAAAAGCTGGGAGACGATCACGACGATCTTGGATGAGATGTTCGAGAACCGTTTTAACCGCCGATCCATGCTTATAGCATTTGGCGGTGGAGTCATAGGTGATATGACCGGTTTTGCCTCAAGTATCTATCAGCGCGGTATTGATTTTATCCAGATCCCTACGACACTACTGTCTCAAGTAGATGCGAGTGTTGGCGGTAAGACGGGTATCAATAACCGTTTCGGAAAGAATCTAATTGGTGCCTTTCATCAACCGCAAGCGGTATATATAGACCCTTACTTTTTGCAGACACTGCCAAAACGTGAGTTTGGTGCGGGTGTAGCCGAGGTCGTAAAGATGGCGGTGACGTTTAACAGCGACTTCTTCGCATGGCTTGAGTCAGCCGATCTAAGTGACAGTGTGCAGTTAAGAGAAGCGATCACGCAGGCTGTCGAGACTAAAGCGGGCGTTGTCGCGGCCGACGAGAAAGAGAAGGGCATCCGAGCCGCGTTGAACTATGGCCATACTTTTGGACATGTCATAGAGAACGAGACGGGTTATACCCGTTATCTGCATGGTGAAGCAGTCGCTATCGGCATGGTGATGGCGAATGAACTGGCTGTCTCTCTGGGCTGGATGGACCGTGAAGAAGCGCAACGTATCAAGGCCCTTCTTGAGCGTTATGGTCTACCGGTCACCTATGTCATCCGTGACGTAGAACGCTTTTATGAGACCTTCTTTCTGGATAAGAAGAGTTCTGACTCTACCGTGACGTTCATCATCCCAAGGCATCTTGGTGAGGTGGAGATCACCGACAGCGTAGAAAAAGCGCGTGTCATCGATGTCCTTGCAAAGTTCGGGGAGTAGGATATGCGTCTGTCGACTCTCCTTTTAACGACACTGCTGCTCTCCGTAGTACTCTCGGCAACCGAAGGGACTCCGAAAATAGAGCTTAAGACGACAGATCTGCCAGCTACTGCTGTCGTACCCGTAGAGGTCAATGCCACAAAGGTGTTTGAGGAGAAGGTGCGTCTTAGGCAGGAGCGTCTCGAGCAGAGGCGTCAGGACAAGATAGCTGATTACAAGCAGCGATTGATGGCAACGGACAGGGAACTCTCCTCAGAGAGCAGTTGGTTGAAGAGTTACAGCTCCTATCTTATCTACATCGATGTCAAACGAGACCTGAACGCACTCAAAGAGCGTATCGCTAAACTGACAGCAGACGGTGATACTATCAGCGAGCGAGATGAAGTCGCTGCCTTACTGGCTAAGGAGAAGATCCTTACCGAACAGATAAACCTTCTGCGAGGGCATGGTGAGACCCCATTCTCAACATTGATGAAGCCTGAGGAGATCGGTGCGCGTCCTATCATCCAAAACCCGCTTGAGCTCTTTAACGGTATCTCCTTCAACAAGCATCTCAAAGAGATGTTCGAGAGTTACAAGAAACGTCAGGGAGAGCTGCGTCAGATAGTCATCTTGTTACGGAAAAAAGAGGGACTCTATAAAGAGTTGCTTACTGTCGATGAGAACGAGAACTATACCCAGCGATACATAGAGATCTCCTCACAGCTTGAGAAGTTTGAGACAGCACTGGAGACAGTCGACGCTACATTACAGGTCTATGAACAGCGTATCGATGAGATAACACAGAGTGTCAAGAAAGAGATCAAAGCCCAGCTTTACAAGATGCTCAACATCACGATCATCATAATCATCCTCTCTCTGATATTTTTTCTCTCCAAGCGAGTAGTGAAAAAATATATCATCGATAATGAGCGCTTCTACATGGCGAACAAGATCATCAACTTCACCAACTTCACATTGATCTTGATCATCTTGCTGTTCAACTATATCGAGAACGTCAACTATCTTGTCACGGTACTCGGGTTTGCTTCTGCGGGTATCGCCATCGCCATGAAAGATTGGTTTATGAGTATGCTTGGCTGGCTAGTGATCGTCCTTGGTGGTTCTATCCATGTCGGTGACCGGGTACGTGTGGATAAAGAGGGGATGAAGTATGTCGGTGACGTACTTGATATCTCCTTACTGCGTATCACCATCTTGGAAGACATCACACTGACCTCCTATATGCAAAATCGCCGTGCAGGACGGATAGTGTTTATCCCTAACAACTATATCTTCACACAGATGATCGCCAACTATACGCACTCCTCATTAAAGACGGTGTGGGATGGGATCGATATTACGATCACTTTTGAGTCCAACCATAAAAAAGCGATGCATATCGCCAAGGATGTGACGCGGAAATACTCTAAGGGTTACACGGATATCACACGTAAACAGCTTAATAAACTGCGTGACAAATATAGCCTGAAAAATACCAATGTGGAGCCGCGTATCTTCTCGTTCATAGAGCCGAACGGTGTTCAGATCAGTGCCTGGTATTTGACCAATGCTTATGCGACATTGACACTCAGAAGTGTCATCTCGACAGAGATCTTGGATGCGTATCTGCTTGAAGACGATATCCAGATAGCTTATCCTACTCAAAGGCTTCATCTGCAAAATGAGAAGAAGCATGAACCACCTTTTGATACCGGAGCTGATGTAGTATGAGACAAAAAGTCTATTTCAAGACCTTCGGTTGTCGGACAAACCTCTTTGATTCGCAGGTGATGATAAACCAGTTGAAAGATCATGATGTGACACTCATCGAGTCTGAGGCGGATGTCATCGTAGTCAACTCCTGTACGGTCACCAACGGTGCTGACAGTACCGTTAGAGGTTACATCAACCAAGTAGAGAAAAAGAGCGATGCAAAGTTGCTATTGACAGGCTGTGGTGCGCATACAAAGGGTGAGTCACTCTTTGCCGATGAGAAGGTCTTCTCTGTCTTTGGTCAGTCTGAGAAAGAGAAGATAGATACGCTCTTGAGGCGTACGGACCGTTTTTACGAGATCGGTGACCTAAATCATATTGACAAGACGGTCGTCACTGATTTTGTGGGTAAGAGTCGCGCTTTCATCAAGATCCAGGAAGGGTGTGATTTTCGCTGTAGTTATTGCATCATCCCTTTTGTACGTGGTGATGCGCGCAGTATGGATGAGACAAAGATACTTGAGCAGATCCGCGCACTTGCTGCTAATGGTTTTGGAGAGTTCATCCTTACGGGGACCAATGTCGGAAGTTACGGGCATCGAGAAAAACGTTCTATCGCTTCGTTGATGAAAATGATCAGCCAGATCAGGGGAGTGCGACGTATACGGATCGGTTCACTGGAGCCGATCCAGATCACAGATGAGTTCAAAGAGTTACTCGATGAGCCATGGTTGGAACGCCATCTACACATCGCTCTTCAGCATACATCACCACAGATGCTGCGTCTGATGAACAGACGAAACCGTTTTCCTTCTGATCTGGCACTGTTTGAATCACTTGCAGATAAAGGCTTTGCCCTCGGTACTGACTTCATCGTAGGCCATCCGGGAGAGAGTGAGGCGGTATGGAGTGAAGCTATGGAGAACCTGAGAAGAGTCCCGCTTACTCATGTGCACGCCTTCACCTATTCAAAGCGAGACGGTACACCTTCTGCGCAGCTGAAGCCGCAAGTCAACGGCTCAGTATCAAAAGGACGGATGCATGGACTAAACGCACTTGTCGATGCTAATAATCTGGCATTTCGACAGGCGAACAGGGTGCCTTTGGATGTACTCATAGAGAGCGAGAAAGATGGCCTTTATCATGGGCTTGACCAGTTCTTTAATAAAGTGATCATCCGCTCAGATGAGGACCATACCGGTGAGTGGATCACCGCTGAAGAGTATGAGATAGAGGAAAGCCATAACTATGTTGAACTCTAAAAACAACCGCATCGTCCTGATAGTCTCTGCTTTTGTGATCGTGGCACTACTGATATTTGCCTTGACCAGAGATAGTGCCGAACTCATCACTCTTGAAGGAGCTCAGGAACTTCTTGATTCTCAGCAGGTCGAAAAGGTCATCGCTACGAAGAAGTTCGTCTACCTTATGAGTTCTGCCGGAAAGTTCAAGATAGCAAATACCCAGGTGACGCCGGCTATGTTCAATGACGTGGAGGTAGAGGTGGACTCAGGTAGTGATATCCTTCTTGCCCTTTTGATCTTGATCATGGTGTTGGGTGCGGGTTCACTGCTTTTTCGTTGGTGGCAGAAGCAAGATGGTACAAGTAGTATGCGACTTCTTAGTAGTGAACGTACATCCAAAGGAGAGGATTTTGGTGTCGTCGATCAAGTCCAGCCTGTCAGGTCGGATGTCTCGTTTTCCGATATTGGCGGTATCAGCGATGTGAAGATCGAACTCGAAGAGATCATCGATTTTCTGCGTAATCCGAAACGTTATGAGAGCTTTGGCGCCCGCATGCCTCGCGGGGTATTGCTTGTAGGTCCTCCCGGTGTCGGTAAGACCATGATAGCAAAAGCGGTTGCGGCAGAGGCTGATGTCCCTTTTTACTACCAAAGTGGTGCTTCGTTCGTGCAGATCTATGTCGGTATGGGTGCAAAAAGGGTCCATGAACTCTTCAGCGCAGCCAAGGCAAACACACCGTCGATCATCTTTATAGATGAGATAGATGCTGTGGGAAAGAAACGTGATGGTAATCGCAACGATGAACGTGAAGGCACCCTTAACCAATTGTTGACAGAGATGGATGGTTTTGAAGGAAGCAGTGGGATCATCGTCGTCGCTGCGACCAATAAGATAGAAGTCCTCGACTCAGCACTATTACGTTCGGGCCGTTTTGACCGGCGGATCTTTGTCGATCTGCCGACTCCGGAAGAGCGTGACTCGATCCTTTCCAAATATCTTGTCGATATCCCGCATGATGTACAGAGTGAGGATATCGCGAGGATGACTGTCGGTTTTAGTGGTGCGGCACTGGCGGCACTGGTCAATGAGGCAGCACTTCTGGCCATTCGCCAGAACGAGATCCGTGTGACCATCGAACATATCCATCAGGTCAAAGATAAGGTCCTGTTTGGAAAAAAACGTCAGAACATGTTGACTGATGAGGAGAAGATGTACTTTGCCCGCTATCAGGCGGGCAAAGCGTTTATCGCACAGTGGTTCGATCTCGCTTTTGAGAAAGTGGTCCTTACCAGCGAGTCGATCAAACCGCCTATCGGGGAGCAGCTGTTAAAGCATGAGATCGAAGCCCATATCAGAGTACTTCTGGCAGGAATGGCAGCGTGCGATCTCCGTTTTGGAGAGCATGCGACCAATGCAGGAGCCGATATCACCCGTGCACAGGAGTTGGTCGTCTCTATGCTCGACAAGTATGCGATGGGCAGTTCTATCATACCGCTTGCAACAGAGAAGACACAACTTCTAGATCATCTTTACGAGGAGACTAAGACACTGCTAAGCAGTAAAGTGAGTGCGGTCGACGCTATTGAACGTGTCCTGCTCGAGAAAGAGAACATCACCAAAGAGGCCATAAAGCAGTTGATCGATGAGATTCTATAGCGGTTTCTCACTGAGGGATGAAGTCACCTTTTTTAATGCTTTTCTCTCAGATACAGAGTACACTGTCGCAGGTTTCAGTCATGGTGCTATCAAAGCACTCGAAGATGTCCTCGCATCGAGTGAGCGTGTCGATACTCTGCAGCTTTTCTCACCCGCATTCTTTCAGACCAGACCGGAGAAGTTCAAACGCCTTCAGTCGATGGCCTATAAAAAGTCAAAAGAGGGCTATTTAAAGAGATTTATCAGCAGCTGTTTTCAGCCATATCCGGTCGCCGGGGATCTGACTTTTACAGAGACGACAGCAGAAGAGTTAAGGGAGCTGCTTTACTATATCTGGGAACCAAAATTGCTTGAGTCAGTCATCAGCAGAGGGACGGTCATAGAGGTCTACCTTGGAGCGCAAGACCACATCATCGATGCGGATGCTGCCAGAGAGTTTTTCAGACCATTTGCAACGGTCTATTTTATCAAACAAGCCAATCATTTTTTAACGGAGAGCTAATGAGTACAATAAAAGTCGGAGTCATCACAGCGTCAGATCGGGCCAGTGCAGGTATCTATGAAGATATC
The DNA here is from genome assembly GCA_016744575.1 of Sulfurimonadaceae bacterium. Taxonomy (GTDB): domain Bacteria; phylum Campylobacterota; class Campylobacteria; order Campylobacterales; family Sulfurimonadaceae; genus BB26. Next base: position 9,400 of record JADGEC010000079.1, read on the forward strand.
TCGGGTATGGCGATCCAAGATACCCTTAAAGCGTATCTGACATCAGAGTTTGAGATCGTCTATCGCTGTATACCGGACGATCAGGCACATATCGAGCAGACGATGAAAGAACTTAGCGATGAGCACGATTGTTGTCTGATCGTCACGACTGGCGGGACAGGACCAGCGGTACGCGATGTCACACCAGAAGCGACAGAAGCAGTATGTGAGAAGATGATGCCAGGCTTTGGTGAGTTGATGCGACAGGTAAGTCTGCAGTATGTCCCTACGGCGATACTTTCACGCCAGACAGCGGGGATCCGTGGTAAGTCACTTATCATCAACCTTCCGGGCAAGCCTAAGTCCATCCGTGAGTGTCTTGACGCGGTCTTTCCTGCAGTGCCATACTGTATTGACCTTATTGAGGGTCCGTACCTTGAATGCGATGAGAACGTCATCAAAGCGTTCCGTCCCAAAGCAAAATAGATAGAAGCAGTATTAAAGGATGACTCATGAAGCATGACAGACTACATAAAAGTGTCGATGCATATTTAAAACTGCACAATAGCAGTACGCCAGCACGGCTGGACTTTGTACAGAGTGTGACGGGATTTATCCTAGCTCTTTTCATCATGGGGCATATTCTCTTTGAAGCGACGATACTCATCAGTAAAGATGCGATGTATGCGATGACGCGTTTTTTCGAAGGTTACTACTTCTTTGGTGAGACCTATCCGGGTATCATCTCTTTTCTTGCGGCAGCGATCTTCATCATATTGATCGTGCATACATTGGCGGCGCTGAGAAAGTTCCCATCGAATTACCGTCAGTATAGTATCTTTCGTAAACACTCGGCAGAGTTCAGACACAATGATACGACGCTTTGGCTTTGGCAGGTTATCACAGGTTTTATGATGTTTTTCCTCGCATCGGTACATCTCTATATGATGATGACCAATCCGGGAGATATAGGTCCTTTTGCCTCAGCTGACCGAATAGTCAGCGGTTGGATGTGGCCGCTCTATCTTGTACTGCTTATCTCGGTCGTACTGCATACCTTCATAGGTCTGTATCGTCTGGCACTTAAGTGGGGTTGGTTTGAAGGTAAAAAGCCAAAAGAGAGCCGTAAGGTGATGAAAAAGATCATGATAGCGGCGATCGTATTTTATATTGGTATTGGACTGGCGGCATTGGGGGCCTATATCGTCATCGGTATAGAGCACTCAGACAAGGTCGGAGCACGCTATCATCCTACTGAAGGAGGCCAGCAATGAAAGTCACCTATACTGATGTATTAGTCATAGGCGGGGGTCTTGCCGGTCTTCGTACTGCGACGGGTGTCAAAGAGCGTGGTCATGATGTCATCTTACTGACCCTGGTCCCGCCAAAACGTTCACACTCAGCAGCAGCGCAAGGTGGTATGCAGGCCAGCTTGGGTAACTCAGTGATGGGACGTGGCGATAATGAAGATGTGCACTTTGAAGATACCATAAAGGGTAGTGACTGGGGAGCTGACCAGAAGGTCGCTCGCATGTTTGTCAATACCGCACCTAAAGCTATCCGTGAGCTTGCAGCCTGGGGCGTGCCCTGGAACCGTGTCAAAAAGGGTGGTCGTCAGGCTATCATCAATGCAGAGAAGGTGACCATCACTGAAGAGGAGGATGCACACGGCCTTATCACTGCGCGAGACTTCGGCGGGACAAAGAAGTGGCGTACCTGTTATACCTCTGATGGAACAGGTCACAGTATGCTTTATGCGGTGGATAACAAAGTCCATGAACAGGGCATCGAAGTGCGTGAACGTATGGAAGCGATCGCACTTATCCATGAGAACGATCGTTGTTACGGCGCCGTAGTGAGAAACCTGATGACCGGTGAACTTGTCGCTTACATCGCCAAGGCGACGACAATCGCTACGGGTGGCTACGGCCGCATCTATAGTGTCTCTACCAATGCCGTCATCTGTCAGGGGACTGGTCAGGCTATCGCATTAGAGACTGGTGTCGCGACACTTGGGAACATGGAAGCTATTCAGTTTCATCCAACGGCTATCGTACCGGTCGGCATCCTGACGACGGAAGGGTGCCGTGGAGATGGCGGAGTACTTCGTGATGTCGACGGTTATCGCTTTATGCCGGACTATGAACCGGAGAAGAAGGAGTTGGCTTCACGTGATGTCGTCTCACGCCGGATGACGGAACATATGCGTAAAGGCAAAGGCGTGCCGTCGCGTTACGGTGACCACCTCTGGCTAGATATCACCATCCTTGGACGCAAACACATCGAGAAGAACCTGCGTGAGGTAAAAGAGATATGTGAGAACTTTTTGGGGATCGATCCTGCTGAAGAGTGGATCCCTGTACGTCCGACACAGCACTACTCTATGGGAGGCATAAGAACAGACCATAGAGGTGAGTCACAGACACTTAAAGGACTCTATTCTGTAGGAGAAGCAGCGTGTTGGGACCTGCATGGTTTTAACCGTCTTGGCGGAAACTCCGTGAGTGAGACCGTAGTCGCAGGTATGCTGGTCTCAGAGTATATCTCTGACTTCTGTGAGAGTGAGGAGAGTGCGATCAATGTCAGTACATCCGTAATAGAAGCTGCGCTGAAGTGTGAACAGGACAAACTTGATCGCCTTATCAACAATAAAGATGGTGAAGACACTTATGTACTTCGACGTGCTATGGAGAAGATCATGATGGAGAAGGTCGGTATCTTCCGTAATGGTAAAGATCTCAAAGAGGCAGTCGATGAACTGGAGCAGTTGATCTTTAGAAGTCATAACATCGAAGTCACCCGATCTAAATCCCTGGCAGCAAATCCGGCACTTGTCAATGCCTATCGGACCCAGATGATGCTCAAGGTAGCACTGACAGTCGCCTATGGAGCTCTCTTACGAACAGAGAGCCGTGGTGCACATTCACGTGAGGACTTTCCTGAACGTAATGATAAAGAGTGGCTCAACAGGACCATCATGCGATGGAAAGATCCTGATATGACGATGCCGACAGTAAGTTATGAGGATATCGAAGTCGAAGAGATGGAGCTACCTCCCGGTTTTCGTGGATATGGTAAAGATATGACCATCCATCATCCCAAGACAGAAGAACGGCAGGCTATGGTCGACACGATGCGTTTACAGACAGAAGAAGAGGGGCTTGATCGCATAGAAGTACAAAGGACACTGATGCCATACAGCGAGTTACTGCCTGAGAAATACCAAGGTCGTAATGAACGCCTTGACGAAAGGTTTGATGATGAAAGATAAAGCGGCACGAAAGATAAAGATCAATATCTTAAGATTTGATCCTAATATTCCCAATGATCGTCCCCGTATAGATATGTTTGAACTTGAAGAAGCTCCGGGCATGACACTTTTCATCGCACTTAATGATATCCGTGAACATCATGACGCCTCATTGAAATTTGATTTTGTCTGTCGGGCGGGTATCTGTGGAAGCTGTTCGATGCTGATCAATGGCAGACCTGGACTGGCGTGTCGTACATTGACCTCTACGATGGAGCCGGAGATCATGCTGGCTCCTTTGCCGCTCTTTGAACTCATTGGTGATCTTTCGGTCTACACCGGTAACTGGATGCGCGGCCTTAATGAGCGTCTTGAGACATGGATCCATACGCAAGAAGAGGTAGATGTAGAGCGTCTTGAAGAGCGTATGGAGCCGGAATTGGCTGAAGAGATCTATGAACTCGATCGCTGTATAGAGTGTGGATGTTGTGTGGCCGGCTGCGGCACCATACAGATGCGCGAGGAGTTTGTCGGGGCTGTTGGTCTAAACAAGATAGCACGTTACCGACTAGACCCGCGTGATAAACGAGATGATGACGACTATTATGAACTGGTCGGAGACGAAGATGGGGTGTTTGGATGTATGACACTTCTAGGCTGCGAGGATGTCTGTCCTAAAGAGCTTCCTCTACAGTCAAAGATCGCCTATCTACGCCGTAAGATGGTCGAGGTAGGGCTCAATAAGAAAGATTGACGAACAGAGGTCGATAGCTGATCGTCAGGCCTCTTCTTATCTCTTAGGTATTGCGTTGGTCGACCATCTTTCTTCTCATGTATGCGATCTTGTGTTGTAAAGGGATATCTTTCGGGCAGTGGTCCTCACAGCCCATCAGGCTCATGCAGCCAAAGATACCATTGTCATCACCGATCACTTCATAAAAATCAGAGTCTGTACGTTCATCATAGGGGTCTATAGAGAATCGAACGACTCTGTTTAATCCGACGGCACCGACAAAATCAGGCCGCATTATCTTTGTCGCACAAGAGGCGACGCAGATACCGCACTCGATGCACCTGTCAAGTTCAAAGGTATCATAAGCCACTTCCGGATCGATACGTCTTTCGACTTTTCCGATATCGGTGCTCTCACTGGTATGGATCCAGCTACCAACGCGCTTGCTCATGCCGTTCATCCACTTGCCCGTGTCGACTGAGAGGTCTTTTATGATCTCAAAGGCAGGCATCGGCATCAAAGTGATCTTACCGTTTTTATAATCTTTTGTCTGTGTCTTACAAGCTAACTGGGGTTTGCCGTTGACGAGCATGCCGCAGCTGCCACAGATCCCTGCGCGGCAGACAAAGTCGAAGGCAAGGTCATGGTCTAGTTTCTCCCTTATCGTAGAGAGTGCCAGAAAAAGTGACATACCTGGTCGCTCTTTGATCTTGTAGTCGACCATCGTGGGTCTGGAGTTTGAATTATGGGGGTTGAACTTTAAGATACTTATCGTCAACTCTCTTGCATTACTTTTCATGTCCTGTCTCCTACTCTATAGTTAAGTGCTTTGTACTCTCTTTGGAGTTCATAAGGCATGATCGCTTCTTGTATCTCTATGCGATCTTTACCCTCTCTGACCATCTTGTTACGGATAGTGTCGACCTCTTTTTGTCTGATCTCTGAATCAGGATGTTCAAGGATATTCCCTTTTTTGCCATATCCTCTAAAGCCAGGTGGCAGTTCCATCGTCGTGATATCTAAAGGTTCATACTCCAGGTCCGGTAGCGTGTCACTCTCTAAACGCCAGTAGGCCAGTGTTCTTGATAACCAGTTCTCATCATCTCGTTTCTCATAGTCCTCTCTAAAATGAGCACCACGGCTCTCTGTCCTATCCCTTGCACCTTTGGCTACACAAAGGGCGATCTTTAACATCTTTGGTACTCTGTATGCTTCTGTCAACTCATCGTTATGGATCTTGTTCTTGGCTTTTACCGTGATATCGTTGGTCTTCAAATAAAGCTCTTCAAGTTCAGTGACAGCCTCTTTTAACTCGATACCATTTCTAAAGACACCTACTTTGTTATCCATGATGTCCTGCATCCTGGCTTTGATCTCAAAGATGTCCTCAGGTCCTTCAAGCGTTAAGATGCGGTCAAGTTCCAGGTCTTGCATACGGATCGCCTCCTGGACATAGTTTGTGGAGATGTTGATGTCATTGGATAGGCAGTGATCAGCAAAATAGTTTCCGATGATCATGCCCGATACTACCGCTTCACTCACAGAGTTTCCACCTAGCCTGTTAAAACCGTGCAGATCCCAGCAAGCGGCTTCGCCTGCACTAAAAAGCCCATTTAATCTGGTCTGACCAGTACGGTCGGTGCGTATGCCGCCCATAGAGTAGTGCTGAGCCGGATGCACCGGCATCCAACCCGCTTTGCCCTCATCGGCCGGATCTATCCCGTTGAACGTTATGGCGATATCCTGGACATCTCTTAGGTTTCTCTCTATATGTTCACGTCCAAGGATAGAGATATCCAGCCATACATAGGACTCCTTACCGTCACCGACACCTTTGCCTTTTTTGATATGCTCCATCATCCTTCTTGCGACCACGTCTCTTGAGGCAAGCTCTTTTTTCTCCGGCTCATAATCAGGCATGAAGCGATGACCATCTTTGTCTCTGAGTACGCCGCCATCTCCCCGGCACCCTTCTGTCAAAAGGATCCCTGATGGGACAATAGGGGTCGGATGAAACTGAACAGCTTCCATATTTCCCAGAGGTACTTTTCCTGTCTCAAGGGCCAGAGCGTGTCCTATTCCTTCACAGATGACGGCATTTGTCGTCGTTCTGTAGATCCTTCCATACCCGCCTGTGGCTATCATGGTCCCTTTAGCGACATACGCACTGAGTTCTCCTGTGATCAGGTCACGTACGACTGCACCATAACACTGGTCATCTTTATGGATAAGTGAGATGGCCTCTTTTCTATCTTGTATCTCTATATCTCTTTTTAGGGCTTCATTGGCGACTCCAAATAGCATCGAATGACCTGTCGCATCAGCAGAGTAACAGGTACGCCACTTCTTTGTGCCGCCAAAATCTCGTGAATGGATCAATCCATTCACATCAGGTTCTTCGACTATCGTTGTCTTCTCTGCATTGATGATGGCCGTTCTGGCACCTTCCTTTATCCTTGTCCATGGTACACCCCATGATGCAAGTTCTCGGATCGCTTTAGGGGCAGTGTTGACAAACATCCTGGCCACTTCCTGATCGCATCCCCAGTCACTTCCTTTGACGGTATCTGCAAAGTGCAGGTCCTCATTATCACCCTGGCTCATCTTTGAGTTTCCAAGACTTGCCTGCATGCCTCCTTGTGCGGCAGCAGAGTGAGACCGCTTGACAGGGACCATGCTTATTACCGTCACATTCAGTCCTTTGTTATTTGCAGCGACTGCGGATCTCAGGCCTGCAAGACCACCCCCGATGACTAATGCATCACAATAATGGATCTTCATCTTATACCGCCTTACTTATAGTTGTTGTGATAGATGAACTGTGAGATCTCTCAATAGACTGCTCAGCAGCTTTGTTCTCAAGACCTATCTTGATAAAAGCTAACAGACTTAAGATGCCGAGAGTAAGCATGAAGACGGTCAATGCATGTTTATACATCTTCATCCTCTTACGCCCTTCTCTTGGATCTTTCCCAAGGAACCAGCCCCACTTGAGTGCCAGTCTATAGAGTCCAATAGCACCATGGAACTCGACTGCAAGCAGTAGTAGCAGATAGAGTGGGGCCATCCACTCAGTTGCCATTCTCTCTGCAGAGATATCTGCGGTTATCGCTGGATGTGTGATGATGATGTAGAGGTGTACTGAACCTAAAAAGAACATCGCAAAGCCTGTGAAGACCTGGATGAACCACATCCTGGTATCCGTATGGTTCATAAGATGTGCATGGGTAAGCGAGACTCTGTATTGCCGATAGGATCCGGGAAACTTTCTAAGTGCTACTCCAGCATGTGCGGCAAAGATCAAGAAGACAGCAGCGGCTACGATCGAGACCATGATGGGGTTCTCACCAAAGATAAAAGGCAACTCCATGAATGTAGCAATAGTGTTCATAAACTCTTTGCTGATAAGGATAGAGGAGATGAATATCATATGACCTACCATGAATA
>JADGEC010000080.1 GCA_016744575.1 Sulfurimonadaceae bacterium
GTACTTATGTGAGTGATGATGTCGCGGGTGCTGAGATCACCGGTGCGTATAAGAACGTCATCGCCATAGCGGCAGGTATCTGTGAAGGTCTAAAGCTTGGGAACAACGCTGCCGCTTCATTGATCTCAAGAGGATTAGTCGAGATGCATCGCTTCGGGCAGGCTTACGGTGCAAAGGATGAGAGTTTCATCGGACTTAGTGGTGCGGGCGACCTGTTCCTGACGGCCAGTTCGACGATGTCACGTAATTATCGCGTGGGACTGGGTCTTGCAGCAGGTAAGGACCAGCAGGCTATCTTAGAAGAGCTTGGAGAGGTGGCAGAGGGGATAGGTACGGCTTATGCCCTGCAGACCATAGCGCAAAAACGCGGTATCTACCTGCCGATCGCTACTGAGGTCTATGAGATATTGGAAGGTAAAGAGCCACTTGCAAGTCTACAGGACCTGCTTACTCGGTGATTGTCTATGATCATCGGTCTTTCTGACCCCGCCATCTTTTAAACAAGTCAATAAAGTCCTTAAAGATCAATGCGATACAAAAAAGCCACAGGATATTTAGTATCCAGTTATTCTGCAGACCCTGCCAATAGAGCAGAGGTAGTCCGATGACGATGGGCCACTTCAGAAAATAAAAAAACAAGATAGCACTGCCGTATAGGTCTTTCATGGCGTCATCCTATCTAAGATCTGCTAAAATAATGAAAATCTTATACCAATCCTCTTAACGGGCGTTGGTGTTACGTGGAGTCTCTGTGATGATAGTACATATAGTGATGTTTAAGTTTAATAAGCAGGATAAGGAAGCAAATATTGCCAAGACAAAGGTGATGTTAGAAGCACTTGTCGAGAAGATCGAGCCACTAAAGAGTATGGAAGTGGGTATTGATATCAATGGCTCAGAGCGGGCGATGGACCTTTCACTTTACTCGACATTCGATACGATGGAAGACTTAAAGACCTATGCTACTCATCCGTCTCATCTGGAAGTAGTGGCGTTTATCAAAGAGGTCACAATAGAGAGTAAGGTAGTCGATCATAGGCTTTAGGAAGTCTTATGGAAGTCAGAAAGTAGAGTTGTAGCTTATGCATACAGAGTATGCATAACGATCACAAAAGTCAGACAGTGATATCTTCCATCTCTGTCATCAGTTCGATGCTTCGTTCGAAACCACCCATATTGGAAGCTGCTTTTAGTTTTGGTCCTTTAAAACCGAAGCCCTTGCTTATCATCGCTCTCTTTACACTGATCTCATGGTCGAAGACCTTTTTCCAGCTAGCGGTATCTGCCCACATATCAAATTCTATCTTCTCATACTGCTCTTCGGTACCAAAAGTGGTGACTACCCCTTTGACGACTTCGATGACGACTGGCTCTAGATCCTCTCTGTCGCTGATAGAATATTTGAACACTGAACTGAAACGTTTTAATTTTTTAGCGATCATAGGGTCGTTATTCCACGCTTCTGCGTATGCTTCCGCCCATTCTGGTGTGATTAACTGCATTGGCTTCCTTCTCTTATAATGATCAAGTCTATTATCAGAGGGATTAAAATAAGTTTAATCTATTCTTTAATATTTGGTTTATCTATAGAGGCGGAAAATTCTACTCATCAAATTATTGTGAGTTAATCTTTTTTAAGACGATCAGTTTCTTATGGTCAAAGTAAAGCGGGATAAAGCCTATTTTCTCCGCGATGACTTCAAAGCTCTTTGGACGAAAGAAAGAGATATGTGTTGGATCGATCCGGTACCACCATTTAAGGAACGACTCAGTGGTGTTCTCATGAGATTGCGTCATCAGTGCCAAATAGCCGCCGCTGTTCAGATGTGCGTGGAAAAACTTCATCACTTCCATCGGGTCAGCGATATGCTCGATGACTTCCGTCGATGTGATAAGGTCATAACGTTTACCCTCATAGAGAGGTTCAGGAGAGAAGAACTTATCGTAGATGTCTACATCAAAGCCTTCTTCTTTGAGCAGTTGTGCAAGCACGGGGCCGGGACCAGAACCAAACTCCAACACGCTCTCTATGTTGTTTTTATACGGCGTCACACACAACTCGATGAAGTCTCGGAACATCTTGACGTAACCGGGGCTCTCAAAACTGTTGTTGTGCTGGTCGTACTGTTTGCGTTCGCGCTCTACAGAGACGAAGGCCTGCGGGTCTTTAAAGATAAACTCGCACTCTTTACAGTGGTAGAAATCACACTGCATCCGTTCATCATAGAAGGAGTCGGCTACTTTTGTACAAATAGGACAGGGTAGGGTACTAGCCATTTTGTTGTGCTTCTATGGTCTCGACTTTCTCCTCGATCTCCAGCAGGGCCTCGATCTTTTCCTCATACTCTGTCTCCAGGGCTTCTAACTCCTGCGCGATGCTCGTGATCCCTTTCTCCCCATAACACTCAGGATCTGCCAGACAGTTGTTTACTGACTCGATGCTCTCTTCGAGTGTCTCTATCTCAGCAGGAAGGGAATCCAGTGCCATCTTCTCTTTATAGGTGAGCCGGATAGTCTGCTGCTTCTTGGAAGTCGGAGTCTCACTTTTCTCTTTCGCACCTGATGATGTCTTACTTAACTCATCCATCTCTTTAAACTCTTTTTCCAGCTCAAGGTATTCGGAGTATTGTTGATGACTCTCTTCGATGGTCCCGTCACCTTTGAAGATAAAGAGTTTTTTGGCGATCTTGTCGACAAAATAGCGGTCATGGCTAACGATTATCACAGCACCGGGAAAGTTCTGAAGTTTCTCCTCAAGGATGTTGATCGTCGGGATATCTAGATCGTTGGTCGGCTCATCGAGGATGAGGATATCGACCTCTTTGGTAAAGAGCAGGGCAAGTGCCACACGGTTTTTCTCACCACCACTGAGTATCCCGACTTTCTTGTCCAGAAATTCGCGCGGAAAGAGAAAGTTCTTGAGATAGCCGTAGACATGCATGTTAGTCCCCATGACATCGACCCGGTCACCGCCACTAGGGCAGAAGGTCTCTATCATGTTCTTATTATCATCAAGCATCTCACGGTGCTGGTCAAAATAACCGATCTTGAACTCACCTTGCTCGACTGTCCCCGATGTCGGCTGTAGTCTACCAAGTAGTGCTTTTAAAAGTGTGGATTTCCCACTGCCGTTGGGACCGACGATTGCGATGATGTCTTTTTGCAAGATCCTGGTCGTGAAGTCGCGTATTAGCTCTTTCTCACCCAGGGTAATACCGAGATCTTCGACTTCAAAGAGCATCTTCTGTTTGTTGATACTCTTATCACGGTTAAAGTGTTTGACCTCACGCTGAAGCTCGACTTTCATACTATGGATGCGGGCAGGATTGGTCTTGGCATCATCACGTATCTCCATCAGGCGTGCTTTTCGCCCCTCATTTCGTTTGAGTCTGGCCCTTACTCCCCGGGCATACCAGGCATTCTCTTTTCTAAGTAGACGGATGAGGTTCTCATGCTGTTTTTGCATGTTGCCAAGGAGCTCCTGTTTCTGCGTAAGGTAGTCTGAGTAACCGCCTTTGAACTCGCGCAGCTTACCATCTTCTATTTCGATGGTCTTGGTGGCGATGCGGTCGATGAAGTAACGGTCATGTGAGATAAAGACGAGGGTGAACTTCTCATGTAAGATCAGCTCTTCGAGAAACTCGACCATGTAGACATCAAGATGATTGGTAGGTTCGTCAAGCAGTAGGACGTCTGGTTTTTGCAGCAGCAGTGAGGCCAGTGCGACACGACGCTGTTCGCCTCCACTTAGCAGCTGAATGTTTTTAGTCTCATACTCTTTGAGCTGGAAGTGCTGCAGTATGCGCTCTATCTTGTCATCAAGGTTCCAGGCGTTGTGATGGTCAAGGTAGTGGCTGAGCTGGGCATGCTCTTTAAGCAAAAGTGCGTTCTCAAAATCATCAGCGAGCTGAAGGGAGAGCTCGTCAAATCTATTTTTAGCATCTTTGAGCTCTTTTAACCCCGCCTCTACTGCCTCACGGACACTATGGTCGTCATCAAACTCAGGCCTCTGTGAGAGCATCCTGACCTGTAGGTCTTGGCGGATGATGCGGTTACCTTCATCATACTCAAGTGAGCCTAAAAGGATCTTCATCAATGTGGATTTCCCACTGCCGTTTTTACCAACGATGACAATACGCTCACCCTCATCGACATGAAAGCTGACTCCTTGAAGGATCTTCTGTATCTCGTAATGTTTGTGGATATCGATAAGGTCGATCAATGCCATGCTGTCTCTTTAGGGATAGGGGATATAGAATAATAAAGATGGGGATAAGACCATTACGTATTCAAAATGCAATTATACAGCTATTTTATTCTAGAACCTATTGGTGGGTGATGTATGTTAGATAGTCTGTCTGTTTTCGTACTTGAACGTGGTCTATATTTTGTGAGCTTGATAGTCAAAAGGATCGGGTAGAGACTTGTTTTGATGTCCTGCCTTGTTTCTTCAAAAAAAGTTAAAAGGTGATAAGTATAACTACACTATAATTCTTCATGATGTGATATGAAAAATTGGAATGTTCTGACGCTTAGACTTTTACGACTTACGGACCGTGTTCTTCATCGTGCCCACGCATATGCTTCAACGTTAACAGGAGTCAGGTAGAAATGATCATCTGCTCAAGGGCATCAAGTGCGATTTTGTCAAAGTAAAGATAGTCGGTTCACTTTGTCAAAAGCCAGATAAAAAGGGATATTCCCAAGATCGACTAGAAATATAAGGAAAATATCATTGAGATGTCTAGTAGTATTAGCTCACCCGCTTAGTGATAGTCTATGTTGTCATCTAGCAGAAGAGACTATAAAGCATATGGAAGACAAAGGTCATCAAGTAACCGTTAAAGACCTTTACAAAGAAGGTTTTGATCCAGTATTGACAAAAGTAGAAAGAGGCAGTTATTACAAAGACCAATTTGATGTATCCCGATTAAAAGATGATATTACTCAACTAGAAGAGACAGAGTCACTGGTACTAATATTTCCTACTTGGTGGTTTAGTTTTCCAGCGATCCTAAAAGGTTGGTTTGACAGGGTGTGGGCACCAGGATATGCCTATGATCATGCATCAGATCTAGGTGCCATCACACCATGTCTTTTAAATCTAAAAGAACTAAAGGTAGTGACAACACTTGGAGCACCTTGGTGGGTCGATCTCTTTGTACTTAGAAGACCTGTTAATAAAGTCTTAAAATATGCTCTACTTGGTGCATGTACAAAAAATTGTAGATTTAAGATGCTATCACTTTACAGTAGTGAAAGTCTTACTCAAGAAAAAGTCAGTGATTTTATTAAAAAAATAAAAGCTGCTTTCTAGACTTCGGTTCGATCACAAAAGATAAAAGTCTGCATAGGAAAAAGTCATCAGCCTATACGGCTGATACTACTCACTCCATCATCGATGCTATACCAAAGAACTCAGGATAGAACGCAAGTGTGGCCAAAACGACCATCTGTATGATGATGAATGGTAGCACACCTCTGTATATCTGCGTGGTCTGCACGGATGCTGGGGCGACACCTTTTAGATAGAAAAGGGCAAAACCAAATGGTGGTGTGAGAAACGATGTCTGTAGGTTCATCGCGATCAAGATGGCAAACCAGACCGGACTGATGCCCAGTGATTCGGAGATCGGCACCAGGATAGGCACGATGATATAGGAGATCTCGACAAAATCAATAAAGAAGCCCAGCACCATGATAGCTAACATCGTAAAGATGATGAAGCCCATCTTGTCATCACCCGGTAGACTTGTCATGAACTCTGCTACTATCTCTTCACCGCCCGTGTACGAAAAGACCATCGAGAACGCCGTCGCACCTATTAAGATGGCAAAGACCATCGAGGTGATCTTGACGGATTCCAAAGCGGCTTCTTTGACCATCTTTATGGAGAAGGTCCGGTAGAGTATACCGAGCAAGATCGCCCCTACGGAGCCAACAGAAGAGGACTCTGTCGGGGTTGCGATACCAGCAAAGATCGAACCTAAGACGACGATGATGAGTGCCAGGGAAGGGACGATATCTACAAGCGCTTTCATGACCTGTTTTTTCTTCGAACCGCGACTCGCATCAGGTGGGATGGCAGGTGCGACATCTTTTTTGAGATAAGAGACGATGAGGATGTAGAGGATGTATGCACCAACTAGAGTCAGTCCAGGCCAGATGGCTGCTTGAAAAAGGTCTCCGACGGGGACCTGGAAGACATCGCCAAGGATGATCAAGACAATGGATGGTGGAATGATCTGACCGAGCGTACCAGAGGCACAGATGGTTCCTGTGGCTAACTGGGGACTGTATTTGTACTTCAACATGACTGGCAGAGAGATGACACCCATCGCGACGACCGAGGCTCCGACGACACCCGTAGAGGCAGCGAGCAGTGCACCGACGATAACGGTGGAAATAGCGATACCGCCACGGATCTCACCAAAGAGAAAACCCATGGACTCAAGTAGTTTTTCAGCCAGTCCTGTCTTTTGCAAGACGATTCCCATGAAAATAAACATAGGGATAGCCATCAAGATAGTGTTCTGCTGGATGGAGAAAATACGATAGGGCATGTAATCAAACATGGCGACACCTTCCGCGAGGCCTTCTGTCAATCCGGCCATCATGCCTGCATCAAACCCACCTACCGCGTGGATCTCGACTACCCCTGCTATCAGGCCAAAGAAGACAGCGACAGCGGCAAAGGTAAAGGCAACAGGAAAGCCTATGAGCAGCATCAACAGTGCTGTGAAGAACATGCTGATACCGATCATAGTGTCACTCCTTTCTCATCGTTACTATGAAGGCCGTTATAGACGTTCAGGTTCTTGATGAAAAAGCCTATAGTGGTGATGATCAACATCAAAAAAGCGAGAGGGATCAATGCTTTGACTATCCATCGGTAGGGCAGACCGCCTGGGTTACCGCTTTGCTCCATAGACATGTACGCATCCTGGGCATTACCGATGGAACTGAGACCGACCAAGATCGCGATCGGCAAGATAAAGACAATGGAGCCGAACATGTTGATGATCGCTTTTTTCTTATCAGAGAGTCTGTCATAGATGATATCGACTCTGACATGCCCGTCCTCTTTGAGTGTATAGGCCATACCTAACAAGATGATGACGGAGAACAGATGCCACTCCATCTCCTGCATCGCGATACTGTTTGTCCTGAACAGGTAACGGGTTATGACATCATAGAAGACATTAAGTATCATCAAGACCATGGTAAATGCGGTCAATGTACCGATGAGGTCGGCAAACTTATTGAAGAAGTGTTCAAGCTTTAGCATCGCAATATCCTTTTAGATGCAAGTGGATTTGTCAATATAGGGCACCTCTAAAAACCCTGTGCATCATCAGCGTCTCATACGACTTTGTGATCAAGGCAGGCTCTTGTCAGCGTAACTGGTTACGGTGGCAAGAACCTAACGCAGACTCACGATGTTGTATGAGACGCCCTTTGGGAGGACAAAGAAGGTGCAAGCTATCGTCCCAAGCTCTTTTGAATTACCTACGGGTAGTCCTACAAGACCTTAAGACAATATCTCACACCTTCTTTGACCTCTGATGATATACAGGGTTATTAGAGATGCCCTATAGCTAATAACAGTTATGATGAAAGTGAAAGTGTTCCCTTCAAGGAAGGGAACAGAGGATCATTCCATATTATCTTTGAGATAGATGAAGTCTGACATGATAGTCCACGGTCTTGCTTTTGCCTGGAAAGCGTTTTGTGAAGCCAGTATCTCCTGTAAGAGTGCGTTACCTTCGCTCTTCTCAGCAATGATCTCTTTGGTTGCTTTTTTGATAGCATCCATGATCTCTTTAGGGAAGGTCTTGATCTTGATATTTGGATATTCTTTGGCGATCTTCGACCATGCTTCAGCACTCATCGCATAGTTCTCGATGTACATGTCATAAGCACTCAGCCGCATCGCCGTCTCTAAGATGACCTGCAGGTCCTTAGGCAGTTTGTTGAACTTCTTCTTGTTCACAAGATACTGTAGCTCTGTACTGGGCTCATGCCACCCTGTGTAGTAGTAAGGTGCGACCTTATGAAAGCCCATCTTGATGTCCATTCCCGGTCCGACCCATTCAAGCGCGTCAAGACCGCCGCGTTCAAGTGAGGTATATAACTCACCGGGAGCGATGTTAGTGACGGCAAGTCCTAGTTTTGCCATGACTTCACCGGCAAAGCCAGGGATCCTCATCTTGAGACCTTTTAAGTCATCAAGGGTCTTGATCTCTTTTCTAAACCAACCGCCCATCTGATTTCCAGTGTTTCCGCCGGGGTATGACAACATCCTATGCTTGCTGTAGGCTTTTTGCATAAGCTCCATACCGCCGCCCTCATAGAACCATCCATACTGCTCGGGCGCTGTCATACCGAAAGGCATCGTGGTCAGTGGCAAGAGCGTGATATCTTTGCCTTTCCAATAATATGACGCCGTATGTGCCATATCGTACTGACCGCCTTTGACCATATCAAAGACACCAAATGGGGACTTATGCTTGTTCGAAGCATCGATCCTGATCACGAGTCTGCCATTTGACATCTCCTTGACCATCTTAGCCATGTTCTTAGGTGCATCGATAAACGGTGAGAGTGTCGGCCCCCATGTCGTAGCCAATTTCCAGGTATAGACTCTCTCTTTTGCAAAAGAAGCAGTACCAAGACCTGCCAATAAGACAGTAGCCAATAACAGTTTTGTCGATCGTCGTAGATTATTCATCCATCTTCCTTATTGTTTGTCATACCAAAAAGAGTCGGTCATCGAGCTATATCTGGTATTGGTTCAAGACCCGCTGGGTCTTGAGTAACAATAGTAGCATAAAGATATATCATCATTATTCTACTTGAGAGATAGCTATGAGATAGAGGGCGAAGTATAAGTCTTTCGTGTAGTTATTACGCTTTTTCTGAAATGTCATCTATTCTCATGTCAGATGAAAAATGCCTTTGTCGATAGAAGAGTTTGGAACTGGTACGACAGAGATGAGGAGGAATGTTCATGTGATGATAACTACACTATTAATACTTTCACGATGTAATATCAGGAAGAGGAATCACCAGTCCCCTAAACTTTCTAGCCTCCTTGCTGAAAGAGATGGGTAAAAAAGCTTTACATCTTGGAGGAGCTACATAGATGTTGTTTGGTGTTTATGGCAGAGAATGGGAACAGAGAGAGGATTTTCAAGATATTATCAACGAACATTGGATCAGACCCGAAGCCGATGAACGTCCTAAGAATGCTGACAGTGTCGAGAATGAATGTTATTGGTGATTATACTCTAGATCTCTTCTTATTGAACATAGAGTTATAAGGTCATATTGGGATAGAGAGTGTCTAGATAATCGATTCTAGAAGTGTTGTTCTTAGCCTAGACTATAATATTTTTGTGATGTAATATCAAGAAGAGGAATTACCTAATCCCTATACCTTTTATAACAAATAGGTGTCGATCTCTTTGTACTTAGAAGACCTGTTAAGAAAGTCTTAAAATATGCTCTATTTGGTGCATGTAAAAAGAATTTCGAATAATTCAAGCGTATAAGATTCGATTAGATAAAATACTTAACAAAAGGGAAAATCATAATCGACTACATTGCCACTTTTATTTTCTTCTTTGCAGTTATAGATCCAATTGGGACTGTACCTGTTTTTATTGCTGT
The DNA here is from genome assembly GCA_016744575.1 of Sulfurimonadaceae bacterium. Taxonomy (GTDB): domain Bacteria; phylum Campylobacterota; class Campylobacteria; order Campylobacterales; family Sulfurimonadaceae; genus BB26. The sequence goes on from JADGEC010000080.1 coordinate 9,673, forward strand.
AACCAGTAAGTTTGAAGAAAAGATAAAAAGAAAAATAGCAATACAAGCGACAATTGTTTCATCTTTGATTTTGATCTTTTTCATAATTGCTGGAGAAGTTATTTTAAATGCTATCAATGTTCCTTTGGCTTCATTTCAAATAGCTGGTGGTATTATCTTGTTCTTATTTGCACTTACAATGATATTTGGTGAGAGTAAGCCTGATGAAGAGATGAAAAGTATTGACTCTAGTAATGAAACAGCTATATTTCCTCTCTCAGTACCATCTATAGCAAGTCCAGGAGCAATGCTAGCTGCTGTTCTAATGACAGAAAATGCTCAATACTCTTTTATGCAACAATTGCAAACAACATTAACAATGCTCAGTGTGATGGTAGTTGTTCTCATACTTATGTTGGCTTCTACTTTCATACATCGCTATATTGGAAATTCTGGAGCCAGTATTATTAGTAGAGTCATGGGTTTGATTCTTTCTTCTGTAGCAGTAAATAATATTTTAGAGGGTATTAAACTATATTTTTCAATTTAATAATTGTATTGAAATATTGAGATAACAAATACCAGGAATACGATAAACGTTGACGATTAATCAAAGGTAAAAGCGATGAATAATACGGACTACAACTACAAGCATTTTAACCCAAAAGATTATGATTTCAATACATTTGAAGGACCTAAAGCAGGTGAGATGTTTATTGATTTTCAAGCTGTGACTTTGAATGGAAAAGATGTCTCTCTTTCTGATTTTTTAGATAGACCAATAGTCTTAGAGACAGGCAGTATTACTTGTCCCATGTATGCAAATACGACAACAGCTATGAACGAACTTCAGAGACAGTATAAAGATGTGCACTTTTTACTTTTATATATTCGTGAAGCGCATCCTGGTGGGAAAACAGAAAACATAACAACTATGGCAGAAAAAAGAGATCATGCAAGATCGACGCATAAATACTATGATGAACAAAGAGAGATACTGATAGACAGTGTTGATGGGGCAGCACACAGATTTTATGGGAGTATGCCAAATATGACCTATGTCATAGGAAGAGACGGTATAGTAAGGTTTAGAGCTAACTGGACAAATATCGATGCACTGAAGACTGTTTTAAAGAGTATAGAGACAGATAAAATAGAAAAAAAAGATTTTTATGACGTCGTCAAGCCAGCACCTTGGATCGCTGTTAGAACACTGCTCATCGGCGGGGTCAGTGCCATGGTAGAGTTTTTTATGGGATTACCTCAGTTGCTACATCAGCATAAAGAAGCCGCATCAAAGTCTTGACCATCAGGGCGTAAGATAGACCTTTTCACGAGGATAACAGTAGCCATCGACATGTTCTATCTTGTCGGTGAGTTCGATGCTTCGTACCCATCCTGTCTGCCCTCCATAGTCTATACGGCACCAGGGCCATTCACATCCTAAGTTGATGAGGCAGCTTTCATGGTCCTCAAGGGTCTGGATGACTTTTGCTTTAGTAGACGCAGCGTTATAGACCTTGACAGCTTTTCCAGGTCTGATGCTTTTGACTTCAAAAAAGTAGGGGCCGACCTGAGAGCATGATGAGGTCAAGGGTAACTGCATCTCCTCATAGTGCATCATAGTGATGTCATCAGGCCGGGAGTGGACATCGACCCATCCGCGCTGACCTTTGTACTCGACAAGTGCTTTGCCATCTTTATGTCGTTCAATAGCTATGATGCAGATAGCATCGATGGGAAGAAAATCGAGCCGCTCTTCATCTTTACACTCTCGAGTCTCATAGAGTGCTAACATCTGACCTGAACTATTCTTATAAAAACCGCTCTGCTCATCGACTAGTGTCGTAGGATTTGCGATCAAAGTAGAGCCAAGTAAAAGTAGTAGGGCAGGGTATATGAATCTTTTTAAAATAAGTATAGTCATCTCTTTCCTTTGTCAGATAATGGATCAAAGTGATGATATCTTGCAGGTTTGATATCCCGTTCTTTTCTATGCTCTCGATTACGACAGGATACCAGTTGATAGCTCTCATTTGCAAGAAGAGTCATCATGACATCCATAGCCTGTCCCTTGTACTTACCGGGCAGGACTTGAATGGTATTGCATTGATAGACCTAGTCCTATTCCACTGCCTGCTCCCTCATAGTTTTAGATGACAATCCGCTGCTTAAAGATTCAGGAAGAATGTTCTCGTGATAACTATAACTACACCATAATCCTTTCATGATGTGATGTCCTGGATAGGAACTATCTCGTATATAGAAAAATCTATAAAAGAACAGCTTACACTATAATGGTAAGGTTTGTTAGAAATAATATATCGGTCAGTCACCTAAAGCGGAAAAGTCCAGCTTGCGGGTCAGTCAGATGATTACACTTTAAACTTGAGTGGCGAGCGGATCGGTCTTCAATATCTTTTTTTTCAAGAAAAAGTCGAGGTTTCTCTTACGGGTAGAAAGCCAGATCGTATTGGATCACGAGGCAAGATAATGATCATTGAGAAAGAGGCTCACTATAAGTGGTTATTACAGAACTTAAGTAAGGATCTTAAATCGACTATATCGAGGGTCATTCAATCAAGCTATTTTAAAAAAGTCCGAACGTCTCTTTTGGGGAAGACATTTGGAATTTATCAAACAGACTTTTATATCACTACATTAGTAGTATTTAGAGGTTAGTGAAATTACTTTTGGTAACAAATACAAACAAATTATAATAATACTGCAACTTGTGACTGTAAAGCTATGGATTTAATAGTTTGTAGTGTACAATTGCAACATATTATACAAGAGGAGTAGCATAATGAGGATGGCAATTTTTTCATTATTTATAGTTAGTCTGATACTTGGTGGTTGTACCTCCAACAAAGATTATAGGTTATTGACTGAAGACACAGAACAGTCAGATGGTGATACAAAAGTCACTAAGCAGGTATCAGACGAGGAATATCAAGATGATATGGACTTTGCCTGGAAGATCGCAAAAGGTGATCGTGTTGAGATCACTGTTTTCAATCAGTCATCTGTCGGTGGTCAGCAGCTTACACAACTACTTAGTAATGCCGGTAGTAATACACAATATCAAAACCGTGATGGATACGAGGGGATTCTAATCCAAAAAGAGGGAATGGTACGGTTACCACTGGTTGGAGAAGTGAAGGTCACAGGATTGACTGAGTCAGAGGCTGAGTTGAAACTAACTGAGGCCTACAGCAAGTTTCTTCGTCACCCTTTTGTTTCTATCACGATACGTAATCAAAAACTATTTGTCCTCGGAGAGGTCAAACAACCAGGAGTCCTTCAAGTACCTAACGGCACGATGACTCTATTTGAAGCACTAGCAAGTACCGGTGACCTTACCGATGATGCAAAACGAACTGACATTCTGATTCTGCGTGGTGATATGCGTAATCCAACTGTCAAAGAAGTAGATCTAACTGATATGTCAGCTATTCGCCTTTCAAGTCTGATACTTCAGCCTAATGACGTTGTCTATGTACAGCCGCGTACGATGAAAGCTATCAATAAGAACTTTACAGACCAGTTGCCGTTTTTCCAATTGATTACCCAGATGCTAACTCCATTTGTTCAACTTGAGATTATTAAAGAGGGCTATGGTATTCATACCACTGGTCAGTAAACTTTATTAAATATTAAGTCAATTGTAATTTAAACTACTATGTATAGATGGGTATACCATCTATATGTAAAAATAGGTAATCAACCCGATAAATTGCATATTACTTTGTAATAAATATATCGAGGGCACGGTACTAAAACTAAATCGAAATGAAAGGTACAGAAAATGACAGATCACCAAAGTAATATTAACTCGACTCTGGCCAAGGATAACAGAAACGAGATTGATTTAATAGAGTTGTTTGGAATCTTTAAAAACAACAAATGGCTGATAATTACTATCACTACACTCTTTACACTATTTGCAGCAATATTGGCTTATGTATCGCCGAATATCTATCAGGCATCGACTACTCTGGAAGTACAGATCGATACTAAGAGAATACCTACTAATGATCTCATGGCTATGGCACTTGCAACACGCGAAACTGTTATAGATAATGAAATTGATATTGTACAATCAAGACTTATCGTGGATAAGGCGTTAGAATCTTTAAATCTTGGCACACGCTATTTTACGATTAGAAATAAAAGGAATGAAGAACTTTATAAAGGTTCACCATTTGTTGTTAATTCGGAGTTTATGATTCCAAGTATGCAGTCTTATACATTCCATCTATATCCTATGAGTGAAGATAAGTTTAGGGTCGTAGTCGAGCCTTCACTGAAAAAAGTACTTGTTGCCAAAGTAGAATCCATTGTAAAATCAAGTAGTGAAGAACTGATTAAGTATGATCAAATCCATAGTTTTGGTGAACGCATCAGTACACCGTGGTTTATTACTACTGTTCAAAAGATCTATAATTTACAAAATAACGAATATACTTTTACAGTCTCACCTAATAAAGATATGTATAAGTTCATTCAAAGTTCATTAGCAGTTTCACTTACGGCAGAGATGGGAACACTTATGAAACTGGATTTCGAGGACACTGTTCCACTCCGGGCAAAAGAAATCCTTGAAGCAATTGCAAGTGCTTATATTGAAAAAGATATGAGCTCAAAGACAGAGGGTCATAAAAGAAAACTTGAGTTTATTGATAAACAGCTTGCTGGTATCCGAAAAACACTGACAACATCTGCATCAAAACTCGAGAGTTACAAAACATCTGAGACTGGGGTCGATTTAACCCAGAAAGCAACATTGACTGCTAAAAAATTAGGTGATCTCGAAGCTCAACTTTATGAACTGGACATGCAATCTGGTATTTTGGAAAATGTTTATGAATATTTAAAGACACATGATGATATTAAAGGTATTGGTATTGGTTCTACACAAGCCAACGCTTCAGTCAATAGTATCATTCAAAAGATACAAGATGCCAATAGAATACGTACAGGACTACTTGTAGACTACACACCACTACACCCAGATGTACTCAAAGCAACTGAAGAGATCAACTCCTTGAAAGTCGCACTTAAAGAGTCGATTGGAAGTAGTGTCAGAAGTATTAAACATAGAAAGTCCACCCTACAGAGCATTATAAGTAAGAATGAGAAAGCATTAGTGTCTATTCCTAAACAAGAAAGACAACTGGCAAACCTTACAAGAAATAATGTTGTCAATGAAAAGATCTATTCCTATTTACTAGAAAAACGTGCTGAGACAGCTATGGCTGAAACATCTACTACTTCCAAAACACGTATTATAGATACGCCATTGCTCCCAGATACTCCTATTGGGCCACATCGTATGTTAATGATCCTTATCGGACTTGTTATTGGTATCATTACTGGTATGGTAACTGCGTTCTCTAGGGCATCTATGGATGATAATATTAAGAGTGTTGAAGATATTGAACATCATACTGCTATACCAGTGTACGGTGCTGTACCATTTCTACATTCTCAAAAAAATATCCAGCCTTATTATGAGGCATTACGAGTAATACGTACAAACCTTGAGTTTTTACAAAACAGTAACAAATCTAAACTGATCACTATCACTTCATCTATTCCAGGAGAAGGTAAGAGTTCAACTGTAGCAGAACTAGCTAAAGTCATGTCAAAGGCTAATAAGAAAGTCATTATTATCGATATGGATATGCGACGTTCCACACTACATGAGAAGTTTGCTATTTCTAACGAAATCGGTGCAAGTACACTACTTACTGGTAAAAATACACTTGAAGAAGTGATTCAAAACACAAAACATGAAAACCTTAATATCATAACTAGTGGACCTACACCACCAAATGCATCCGACTTATTAATGTCGAATAAATTAGAAATAGCATTAAAGTCTCTCTTGGAAGATTATGATTATATACTTCTTGATTCACCGCCAATAGGACTTGTATCAGATGCAATGATTATTATGAGAATGTCGGATATCAATCTTATTGTTTTAAAAGCAGGTTATTCGAAAAAAGATTATCTCAAAAATATAAATCGTTTTGTAAGTGATCACAGCCTTAATGCTGGTATCGTACTTAATGGTATTGAATTAGGTAAAAAATTTGGTTATGGTTATGGTTATGGTTACAAGTATGATCAAGGAAGTAGCTATTACACGGAGAAAAAGGCCTAATAAAGGGTATTTCTAAAAATATACATGATTTGTGTATGAGCAAGGATCAGGTAAGAAAAGCGAGTGATACATACTAAGACTGTTTCAGTATTAGTTAAAGATGTTTATCGAAGATCGACCACCACTTGAGAAGCTTTCCAAGGTGATCGATTAGGAGGGACATCGTATGTCGAGCTAAAAAGTTCTAGAGGTAGACCATGGTCGGGTAGCGTGTAGATGTTCAAATGCTATTTCATGCAGTTTCTGGAACTATAGATCGGCGATACTGTCTCTGATGAGAAGACCATCCGACTTTTTTATGAAAACTTCAAAAAACATGGGCTTTCCGAAAGGCTTTTTAGTCTGTCACCGGAGAGCTATACTATCCTGAAAATCAGATAATATTTCTATTCGATCTATTCCACCTCTTCAGTGCTACTCTGCAGCATATCTTTGCTCAGATGAAGATAGATGTTCATCGGCTTTTAATAGCTGAATGGAATCGTCTAAGATAGCATTTTCGTATATAAGTGGCTACTTCCTCTTTAACTTCTTTTATATTGATAGTCACTGATGTAGATATTGCTATATTTGAATGTCCTGTAGAACATCTTTGTGGCGATATTATCAATAGAACGGTTTTTATATCATTCATCAATATTTTGATACCGTGGTCTTATACTATTAGTCTTTGATAGATTTTATCTATCATGTTAAGAAGTCGTATGTCGTATTTACTCAAAGGCTTTAGTCAGCAGTAGACTACACTACGGCTGAGATCAAGTAGTTTGCTTTGGCTTCTCTTTAATAGTTTGAGCTTGGAGCCGATAAGACTTCTTTTATTTGATAAGTCCAGGCTCTTTAGCTCGTATGTTAGAAAAATTGAGAAATATTCTCTATACTATCCCTGAGCAGTTTGTTAGAAGTGATGTATCGATGACTAGCTAAAGCAGCAAAGTCT
>JADGEC010000081.1 GCA_016744575.1 Sulfurimonadaceae bacterium
GAGAAGAACTCATCCGTACGTGGACCAAGATCTGTATAGACGTATTGGAAGATCTCACCCGGCAATGGATCATTGACGATGACAACAGCCCAGAGGTGATCGTATTGACCATCTCGCTGACGTGCCCAAAAGAGTCGTAATACGGGATAGTTGTAGCTCTCATTGGTCCCATGTATCTGCATCCAGGTATAAGAAGTGATACCGATATCCGGTTTTAGACACTTCAGTCGTCCGATCCAGTAGTTCCCATCGACATCATCAGTGCGCCACTCTACCTTTTCACGAAGTTCTGAACGGGTCTTGAGCGTATCGGCCTCTTTCGTCGATATAAAGTGAAGGTATCCCTCTTTATCCGTGTAAAAACCCGAACTCTTGTAATTCGTGAACTCTCCATACTCGGCCGCTGTATTATCACGAGGAAATTGAAGTTTTGAGCTGTCAAGTGCACTCTTGTACTTGTCAAAGTCATAAGGATAGGTACTCTCGTCTGCACTGTAGAGCGGGGTCTCATCAAAGATCGTATCCGGGTCGACCTCATCTGGAGGCTGTCTCACATCACATCCGCTAAACAGTAGTGTAAGTAGTAAAAAAAGTATTGTCTGTCTCATCGTTCTTCCTCAACATCATTATTATTAAAGTCTGGTGGTGCCCAACCTGCATCGTCTGGTGTGACATAAACGGTTCCCCATTTGTGTTGGCTCTCATCGACATCAAACCTGGCACGCTTGACATGGTTGTCATGACTGCCACCCCCATGAAAATTGACATCTACTTCACTATAGAGACCGTCGATGGTATTGTAGGCACTTGCCCACTGAAAGGTGATATGTCGAATATCCTTGACCGATACACGCTTTAGATGCGTATGGAAACTTTTATTGATTCGCAGATAGCCATTTCCTTTTTTGCCTTTGTTCACGGCACCATCGATGATGATATCCTCACCCGAACAACGATAAGAGCGTTCAAAGACCAAAGGGCTGGAAGCACTGTTTTTTATCGTAATGTCTTTGAGCTCTATATAGGCCCCATATACTATCTTTATCCCATCTATCATCATATCAGCACGACTGTTCTCATAGATGTGATCATAGGGAGCACTCTTGACGACAGCGTCAAGTGTGATACCTTCCAAGGTGACATGTGTGACAGGCTCGATCTCATAGATGGAAGCATTCGCATCGATAAGGCTCTTTGAACGATGTGCCATCGTCAACTGGTCACCCTTAAAAGCAGCGACTTCGACGATCTCCGAGCGTAGTTTTGGAAACTCCTTGTACCACTTTTTTGAACCCAGGACCTCACGAACGTAATGCGAGTCATTACTCTGCTCGACCAGCAACAACTCTTTAGGTAGAAGTGGCCGTTTTGTATTGGTCTTTATATGGATCTGACCATCCATGGAAGTACGGGTCTTTCCTACATAACCTCCCCGCTTACCAGAGATGTCGATGATGGCTTTATCCGTTCCACTGATATGCGAGAGTAAGGTGGTATTGTCTCCGATGATGGTGATATGACTCTTACGGATGACAATGGGTCCGTAGATATCCAGTGTACCCTGAGGCAGTAAGATAGTACTACCCTCTTTAGCCTGATCGATAATCAGGTTTAGTGCTCTGGAGTCATCTTTGCCATCATCGGTAGTGGCTTCAAAGTGAGATGAACGCGATGGGGAAAGCTCACTTGCAAGGAGTTTAGCCTGAGGTAGTGAGAGTATATTCGTATAGTAAGTCAACAGAAAAAAGAGGAACAGCGTGATAAAGAAGTACATACGGTACGGTGACAGGTAACGGGCATAATAGTACTTGACAGGAGCGATGTCTTTATCTGCCGTCTGCACTTCACCATTACCTTTAGACCACTTTTGATCAGAGAGGTGAAAAAAGGCCTTTATCTTGATGTATGAACCGACCCACTGACTGTAAAGCATCAGCGGTATGGTCCGAAAAGAGACCCTATGGCCTGAGTAAGCGAAAATAGTCATCTGTAATACTCTTATGAACATTATCCAGGAGATGTAGAGTGGAAAATAGATGACATTCACAAACAGCGTCAGTAAGATAGCTGCTATGACTCCCACTAACGATGTCCACATGAGTGCGAGCTGATCCCAAAAGAGGTAACGTATGAAGAGCGGCTGACCTTTTAATCTACGTGCTCGCGCATTGTTTCTCAATGTATTACCGTACCAGCGATAAGGAAGGGACTGACTAACATCGAGAAAGTTCCCATCCCGGCTCTCAAGGGAGTAGACCAGGACATCGGGCAGGTAGAGCATCTCCCAACCATTCTTCATCAAGGTGTACCAAGAACTCTTATCATCACCCATCAGAAACCTGAACTTACCATATGAAGGATCGACGATGATGTCATGTTCTATCATGGAGATGAACTCCTCGGTGATGACAGCACTCGTTCTGAAGATAGAGAAACGCCCTGTCAGCGTAAGTACTCTTTTAGAGAGTGCTTGTGACTGAAACAGGATATGACGCTGTGCGAACTTTAGCTCAAACCAATCTTTATACCATCGTGACTCAGAGTTGATATAGGCTATCTCATCCGTAGTGACAGCACCCACACCTTTTTCGATCGCAAAGAAAGGAAGACTCTTCTCCAAAGTGCCCAAAGGCAAGTAGGTATCACCATCCATGAAGACTGTGATACTCTCCTCCTCATACCCATCCTCTATCCTTGAGAGCATACGTAAAGCATGCCCCATGGCGATTCGCTTTCCATTCTCTTGTCGTTGAAAGATAAGCTTTGTAGTGGTCTTATTAGGGTGAGCGTCATAGATGTTACGGATTATGCCATCATCCTCATCACTTCCGGTAGCGACGATCATCGTCGCACGACAAGGCAAGGTATTGATCTCGGCCAAAAGGGATTGGAACACCTCGGTAGAGACCCAGGCATCCTCTTTATAGGAGGGGATGATGAAATAGATGTGATCAGGATAACGTTCATCTACTGGCAAGGCCTCTATGCGTTGTTGATATCGTGGATAGACATGAAAGGCATACCAGAGTGCTCTGAGGTAGTTGATGAGCATCAACGAGTAACGCCACGCACCGATCACTGCAATACTGATGATCGCCTCACTACTCACATAATGAAGATAAGGCTGAGAAAGATAAAAGAGTAGTCCTGAGATCGCCAGATAAAAAAGTGCTGGTCTGCCCAAAGAGCGAAGCGCATCTTTTCTACCAAAACGTCTAGTCATAATGTAAGTAACTCTTGAGGTAAGACATCTACGATACTTTTAGCTATGGCAGAGTCATTGATAAGGTAGACTTCAAGATATTCGTTTAGATGAAAACGTAGCGATACATCCTCGAACTCGATGCGTATAGGTATCTCCTGCTGCGAGATCTCGGTCGTATTGGTCGTAGACCCTTCCGTGACCGAGTAACCTATGCCGGCAATATGACCACGATAAGAGCGGTTCTCTCTTTGCGAGTAGAGAATACAGGCACCACCAAGATGAATAGAAGCGATCTCGTCTGCAAGCATCTTTGTAAGTAAGTAAGGCGTCTCATCCGTCTCAAGTGAAAGCACATCATCTGAATACTCCAGAAAGTCCCCACTGTTATGGAAGATGTTATGGACCGTACCATACTCATCCGCTAAGACGGAAGCATTCTGGACCTGCTGTTGCAGCGTCGTCATCTCTAAAGCATTGATCTCTATGTCTATGTTTAGCTTATCAAGGGAGCGTTGCAGCGTGATGATATGGTCCTGACTTTTAAAAAGTTCCTGATCTGCCAATGCCCGGTCTCTGCTTGTACTCTTATTGCGCAAGACGACATCGTTGTAATGTGACATAAAAGTAAAATACTGATTTTGGACATCGGTATAGGTCTGAAGAGTTATCAACTGCTTTGTATAGAGTGTACTACCACGTTCATAAGCCTCTTTTTCCACATCATACGCTGCGATAAGCGCACCCTTCTCCTGTTTTGTTATCCTATCGATCTCTTGTAGTTTCTCAGTAGTGTGGTCACTAAAGCCAGCCAGACTCTCCTTCGTAGTCTGAAGTTGCATCTCCAGGAGTCTCTGCTGTAACTCCAGACCGTTCAATTGCTCCTGCTCCTCCTGGACATCCATCTCAAAAAGCAGCTGATCAGGAGTGACAGACTGGCCGTTGACGACATAGACCCCTTTGACCTTGGCATCTTTTGGCGCCTTGTAGTTCTTGGCATTACCTGCGATGAGTCCCGTACTTTCATAGATGATGATGTAGTTATAAAGCAGTGTAGAGAGGACTGTCACCATCAATAGTAGACCAAAGATGAGATAGAGAAAAGACCTTTGAAGAAAACTCCTATGGATCTCTTTATGCTCTTTCTCCGTGAGCAAGATAGGTTCCTGGATAGGCGTCGGGACATCTGTCATAAAAAGATTTCCGGAGAGATCATCGACATGATCGCGGCTGCCCTCGATGGCCAAGGTAGCATAATGACGTAGTACCCGTCTATTCTTATCGCTGATCTTGGACAACTCGAACCCGTAAGTATTATCAAGGCACTTTTTAACGATTCCCTCTACCTGCAAAAGGATGGATGAGTCACCCGTCGGCAGCATCAGGGCTATCTCGACGTTATCACCGACAGTAAAGTCTACCGAGGAGTGCTCTTCAGAGAGCATGATGTTGAGCCCCTGAGTCGACCAGTCCGTGACTTGATAGGTGGTGCCATAGATGATCGCATGAATAGGTATGTTCATACGATGCGACTTTCGTTTACAGTTTTGTTCGCTAGTCATAGATGATCGTGTCATATCAGGTGTCTACTCCTTTACAAGATGTTCTATATTTGGGATGTTACTTATGTATGCGATCTCGTTTAAGATGCTAAAGAGTTCGACTCTTTTCAACAGAAGCTCAAACTTTAGATCCAGAGTCTCATGCTTTCCGGCCAAGATCTCTTCGTCAGGATCAAAATCCAATTTTGCGATAGCATTGTCTTTTATAGCCTGAAACTCTTTTATCCTGATGTTTAAAAAACTCACATCGTCTTTATCGATCTCGATCAATGCCTGGAGATCGATAAACGTCCTATAGAGACTATCAAGTCTATGCGAAAGTGTCCGTGAAAAGCTCTCTTGTCGTATCTGATGTGACTGCTGCTCCAACTTTACCAGACGCTGCTCCTCGCCTACGCTAAAGTCTATGGGAATGTCTGCCTCCGCACCTATAGTGTGGTACCATCCAAGTTCATCCACCTCACGTCGATTGACAAAGAGGTTCATCTTCACATTATCGGTATAACTCCTATCTATGTCCAGAAGCCTCATTCGAGAATCCTCTATCCGCAAGTCTGTGTTGTACTCCATCGCATGTTCTTTGATCCGTGCAAGCTCTATCAACGGAAGATGCTCTATCTCCTGTAGCAGCCGATAGAGTCCGCTGTCGATGCCACTTCGGTCATGTCGTTCATAGATCTTCGCAGTATGGATAAAACGATGACGTTTCTGTAGCAGTTCAGTCAATGCATATCTTGTCGTCAGAGACTGTTCAAGTTCCTCTTTCTTCTGGACAATAGCATCAAGATAGATGGCACTTGACTCCTGATAGTAGTGCATGGTGATCTCAGACTTTAAGGCATCGATCTTAAGTGAGATATCGTCATAATCATTTTTTTGCAGTGTGGTCAGATCTTGGAAATAACGTAACCGCGATGCCTGTGCGACTCTTCGCTTGATCTTTTTACGTTCAAAATAGCCATCTTTAAAAAACTCGAACTTTAACTGTACATCATACTCAAAGTCCGTGAAATCCCTTAGTATATAGTCTTGCTGGATATACTGTCCATACTTACCATGCAGGTGAAACCCAAAGATATCTGATCGATCAGCTATTAGTTGATCCTTGTTTTGACTGTTCTCTTTGAGTCGCTCCTGTAAGGCTTTAGGTCTCTGTTCTTTCACATCAGTCTGCATAAGCATAGAGAGATCGAACGGATGCGGTGCTTCTATTATCTCAGTAGTATCTGATGTCTCTACCTCATCTGATGAGGAGAAACGTGCTCGTCTGGTAGTAGTCACATAAGCAGTAGCGTACCGTTTCAAGAAACCATCGATCACCATATCAGCCTCTTGAGGGTCATCATAACAACCGCATCGCTCTGTCACATGACCATCGATGTTCAGTATCTTACACGTATTATCAGCAGGTCGCACACTGTTCTCTTTATAGAGACTTACCGGGACACTCCAAAGTGCGATAGAGTAGCAGTTGTCTGCCCAAGCCGTACTCAGATCGACAATAAACAGTAATATGAACACTCTTTTCCACATCAATCATCTCTATTGAAAAATTTTATTATTATACTTTAACAATCTAACTTGATCACATATGATCATTGGCTGTATATCGTTAATACCTATTACTAAACAGCCTATTATCAGTCTATATATCCATAGATCAGTTATTATTTTTATTATAACACATTTTATTATATTTTGTTATTAAAACACCACTGTTATATCGATGCTCCATATCAGTCTCACGCTTTTTACGATATTTCGGTATTCAATATGATCAAATAATACTATCTTCATCAAGAGAAATACTAGACATATATCAACTCACTTTACTACTAAAAGATGTTAAGATGGCGCGATTCATCATCGCATAAGTGACTAGCACCTATTGAGATGATCTTTGACATCTACAGTTGGCACTTACTATAGAATAATTATTCTTTATAGTAAAGATGGCATACAAAATGCTTAGATCTTAAAGAGCCGATAAAATCCATAGCAGACCCTCATCTTCCAAGATCCGATCTGCTTATTTGACAGGAAAACAACAGTGAAACAGTCACAACAAGTCGTAAAAGAACGTTTTAATCTCAAAGAGGCATTTTGCAATGAGATCCGCGCAAAAAAAGCGACCTTTGGGTTTGGTGGGTTTGGTGAAGCGACCTACTACCGTACTTATAGCCGTATTAAACCTGATGGGACACAGGAACACTGGGCGGACACCGTCATCCGGGTCGTCAATGGTGTGTTGTCCGTACGAAAAAGTCATTATGTCCTGAACCGTCTAGCATGGGATGATACAACATGGCAACTCTACGCCAAAAAGATAGCTATCGCGATGTTTGAGATGAAGTGGCTTCCACCGGGACGTGGTCTGTGGGTCATGGGAACAGAGTATGTCTATGAGCGAGGAGGTGCTGCACTTAACAACTGTGGCGCCGTAGATACGATAGACCTTGCTCTTGCAGCAGACTGGACGATGGATATGCTGATGAGCGGTGTCGGTGTCGGTTTTAACACCGCATGGAAAGGCGAGAACGTCTCCATGCCGGATAAAGCCAGACCGGTCCCCTACGTCATCCCTGATAGTAGAGAGGGCTGGGTCGCTTCCGTACGTCTGCTGATCGAAAGCTATACAAAAGGGGGCGCATGGTTCTCGTTTGATTACGATGAGATCCGTCCGGAAGGCTCTCCTATCCATGGATTTGGCGGTACTGCCTCTGGCCCTGCCCCGTTGATCGAGTTACATGAGCGCATCGAGAGTTATCTGGATGATTACTGCGAAGGGATCAATGACCAGACTCGCTGTGTAGCAGACATCATGAACGCCATCGGAGCCTGTGTCGTAGCGGGTAATGTGCGACGAAGTGCTGAGATATCGCTCGGTTCGGTAGATGATGAGACTTTCCTTGAACTCAAAGACTACACCAAGAACCCGGAACGTTCCCAGATAGGCTGGATGTCCAACAACACCGTTGTCCTGGAAAAGACCGAGGACTTCGAGAAACTACCTATGATCGCAAAACATATCCGTGATAACGGTGAACCAGGTATCATGAACCTCATAAACGTTCAGAAATATGCCCGTTACGGTGAGGAGTCAGAAGATCAGGCATGGTTGGCAAATCCTTGTTCTGAGATCCCACTGGAGAGTTTTGAGCTCTGTAATCTCGCAGAGGTCTTCTCCGAACGCTGTCTCAAAGAAGAAGAGTTCTATGAGGCACTTGGATACGCTACGTTCTACGCTTCTACCGTTGCTCTTCTTCCGACACATCGCCCCGAGACCAATTCGATCGTAGTACGCAACCGTCGTATTGGTGTCAGTCTCTCTGGTGTCGCAGATATGCTCGATGCCCTTGGTGCGACAGAACTGACAAGGAGACTGAGAAAAGGTTATAAACTTGTTCGTGATGCCAACCGTGATCTCGCAGCAGAAGCAGGCGTACCACCATCTGTGCGAGTCACTACTGTCAAGCCCTCTGGTACCATCAGCCAACTCGTAGGTGTAAGTTCCGGTATGCACTTCCCGACCTTCAAGTATGCTATCCGCCGGATGCGCGTCGGTAATTCATCTCGCATCTGCGACGTACTCAAAACTGCCGGTGTCCCACATGAGGATGACAGTTATAGTGCCAATACCACTGTCTTCGAGTTCCCTATCGACCAAGGTAAGACCAGAAAAGCCACGGAGGTCTCAGCCTGGGAGCAGTTCTCCCTTCTGGCGATGCTACAACGTGAGTGGAGTGATAATATGGTGAGCTGTACTATCTACTTCGATCCCAAAAGTGAAGCGATGCAGATAGAGCATATGCTTGCCCTCTTCGCCCCGATCATCAAATCCGTCTCGATGCTACCGCATACCGATGTCGGTGCTTATGTCCAGATGCCTTATGAGGGTATCACTAAAGAGCAGTATGAACAGCGCCTTAGAGAGATGCCAGCCATCGACTGGAGTGCCTTTGGCGGAAGTGATGGCATAGAGAGTCGTTTTTGTACCAATGACTCCTGTGAAGTCTAAAGAGTAGATCAGATAGTCAAAAACATCTCTCTTCCCGTTTAGATATCCCCTTTGACGGGGGATAATACTATCTTCATCTTTCTTCGCTAAAATTTCGTGAACTGACTATTGATTATTTGTATGTTCATGCTCAGGCCAAGGACAAGACGCTTGCCGATACTATTATTCTTACTACATATCACAGCATCTTTACTATTTTCCGATATCGTCATAGATCAAAAAAATAGTAGTTTTGATGACTTTTCAGTTGGGATGTATGAAGACAAGACAACAAAGATCGATATCAACACTATATCGCAGTCAACTACATTTCAAACTACTCGCAACAGTATCTCCGAAGGCTTCTCAAGATCAGCATTCTGGTACAAGTTTGACATCACCAATGATACCGATCATAGTGCTTATCATATCATCGACTTCACCGAAAGACATATTGCTAAGATCGATGCCTATATTGTCTCCAAAGATGGCAGATCCGTACACTATCGAGGGGGTAAATCCATACCCCATGAGAAGAAGGTCATTCCAAGTCATACTACCAGATTCCCTCTTTCTTTAGATAAAGCAGAGCAAAAGAGCGTCTACATAAGGTTGTCAAACCAGGGGCCTCTTTTAACGACTATTCGAGTCATGGATGAAAAAGAGCTGGTGAGTTCGGATTCTTTACGTGATCAACTGCTTGGACTCTACTTTGGCGGCATATTGTCCCTATTGCTCTTTAACTTTTTCATCTACCTATCCTCACGGGACAGGATCTACCTTCACTATATGACCTATATCAGTGCATTTATGCTCTTGCAACTTGTCACCACTGGTTTTCTCCCTTTTAAGATAGTACCTGAGGTAGTGTTTGATCTGATGATCACGACTTCCGTAGCACTGATGCTGAGTTTTATAATACTCTTTAGCAGAGACCTATTAAGATCCAAGCAGTTCACACCCCTTCTTGACAAAGTGCTTTATCTCCTTGTCTGGATCATCATGCTACTGATGATCGTAAGTCTGTTTGGAACACATGTCACAAAACTTATACTAAACATAATATCGTTTATTCTCATACCCATACTACTATATGCAGCTATTATAAGTCATAGAAAAGGTAATAAAGTCGCAAAGTTCTATATAAATGCGCAGGTAGTCTTTTTCATCACATCAATGGTCTATTTCTTGATGGTAGCCGGGGTGCTACCCTATAATGACTTTACCAGGTATAGTATCCTTGTCGGTAGTCTCTATGAGATGATCCTCTTCTCTCTTGCACTTGCCTATAGGATAAAGACACTTGAAGATGAGAAGAGAGCCCTCGAGATAAGGTCCAAAGAGAGACTTGAAGTCAAAGTCCAGGCAAGGACTAGAGAACTCAAAAATGTACAAAAAAAGATCAAAGAGTTAAATATTCACCTTCAGCAAAGAGTCGATGAAGAGGTCAAGAAAAATGAACGACAGCAACTGATGATGTTGCAACAGTCCCGTATGGCACAGATGGGAGAGATGCTAAGTATGATCGCCCATCAGTGGCGTCAACCCCTGGCCTCCATCAACTCTGCTGTATCGACGCTAAAGCTCAAAAATAGCCTTGATCAACATGAGACTGAGTATTTTGATACCAAGTTTGGCAATGTCCTGGACTATACCCAACATCTTAGTAAGACTATCAATGATTTCAAAGACTTCTTTAAAGAGCATAAGAAGAGTGTCACTACTACCCTTGAGCAGACGATCGAAAGTACTTTGATGATCGTCCAACCGACTATTGAAGAGAAAAAGATCGCACTTGTCTATGACTTCACCTGTGAAAAGAGCATAAGGATCTATGAGAACGAGTTTAAGCAGGTCATCTTAAATCTTATTAAAAATGCAGAAGATGTCCTGATAGAACGATCCGTAGCTGAACCTGAGATCAAGATCAAGACCTATAGTGATGACACTATGGCAGTCATGGAGATCAGAGACAATGCTGGAGGCATACCAGAGCATGATCTGGAGAAAGTCTTCGACCCCTATTTTACGACCAAACTACAAGACGGGACCGGACTGGGACTCTACATGAGTAAGACGATCATCGAAGAGCACTGTAATGGTACATTACGTGTTCGCAATGAAGATGAAGGAGCGGTCTTTACCATCAAAGTCCCACTAGAGAGTCTGAACTCCATAGAGTGATCTTCTGACTTCTAAGATGTCAGCCTCAGGAGATGTCTATCTCAGCATGCTCGTTCCACTCTCATCTTTTCACAGACAACCATAGGATCTGACGTATAAACAAGTATTCTTAGCTACAATTACGATCTTTATTTAACATACCGACCAGATGATCCATCTATTATTTGGCCTTGCGTAAGACCGAGGATACACTTTGCTCCGACTTCTCCTGTTTCTACATATCATGGTATCTGTTCTGTTAGCGGAGATCATCATAGAAAATGCATCCGATAGTCTAGAAAGCTTTTCTATCGAGATGTACGAAGACAAGACAACGACAATGGACCTTTCGGATATAGAAGAAGTCCAGAGCTTTCAAAAGACCAGCAATAGTATCGCAGAAGGTTATTCGACATCGGCGATCTGGTACAAGTTCACCCTCTCCAATGATTCAGGTCAGGACATCTCCTATATCATCGATTTCACAGAGCGATATGTCACTGTGGTCGATGCCTATATTGTCTCAGATGATGGCAGTTTCCTACATCACAGAGGCGGTGATTCTGTCAGCTATGAAGAGAAAGTCATCCCAAGCCATACGACAAGGTTCCCCCTATCCCTAAAGAGAGATGAGGAGAAGACTGTCTATATCAGGCTACTCAGTTCCTTCCCTCTCTCGGGTACCATCAGTGTCATGACTGAAAGATCATTAGCGACCACTGACGTCTTTAGCGGGCAGCTGTTTGGGTTCTATTTTGGTGGACTCTTCTCTTTGCTCTTATATAACCTCTTTATCTTTTTCTCCACAAAAGACAGGGTATATCTCCATTACGTCTTGTATGTAAGTTCGTTTATGATCTTTCAGCTTATCACTACCGGATTTATCCCTTTTGAGAAAAGCAGTGGAGATCTGACATATGTCATCATAGTCACCTCCGTACCACTGACCGTCATCTTTTTTATCCTTTTCAGCAGAGGAATCCTCAATACCCGGAAGTTCACACCAAGACTCGATAAAGTAGTCCAAGTCATCATGTGGACTATGGTACCCATACTCATAATAAATCAGTTTGAGTATTACTACTCGGCGATGCTGACCCATGGGCTACTAATGATCTTGGCTCCACTACTACTTTATATGGCCATACTCACACATCTACGAGGCCATAAAGTAGCAAAGTTCTATATCTATGCACAGTCGATATTCTTAATTACGACCATGATCTTCTTCTTGATGATAGCAGGAGCACTGCCCTACAATGACTTCACCCGCTACGGGTTTCTTGCAGGCAACCTCTATGAGATCATACTCTTCTCTCTTGCACTTGCCTATAGGATAAGATCATTGGAGAAAGAGAAACAAGCTATCGAGTCAGTAGCCAGAGAGAGACTCGAGGACCAGGTCTACATGAAGACCAAAGAGCTTAGAGACATCCAAAAGAAGATCAAACAGTTAAACATGCATCTTCAACGCCAGGTCCATAACGAAGTCGAGAAGAACAGTCGGCAGCAATTGATGATGATGCAGCACTCACGTATGGCGCAGATGGGAGAGATGCTTAGTATGATCGCTCATCAGTGGCGTCAACCACTGACGACTATCAATGCTGCCACTTCTACGTTAAAGCTTAAGATCATGCTTGATGCCTATGAGGCCGATGCTTTTGATAAAAAACTGGATAACATCCTGGAGTATACCCGCCACCTCAATGACACTATCAATGACTTCAGAAACTTCTTCAAAGAGAACAAGACGACAGTCGAGACGACACTTGAACAGGTCGTAGAAAGTACCGTGTTGCTTACACAGCCTATACTAATAGAGAAACAGATCGAGTTGGTCTATGATCTAAGCTGTAATAAAAGGATCAAGACCCATGAGAACGAACTACGACAGGTCATCTTGAACCTCATCAAAAATTCCGAAGACGCACTGACAGAGAACACTGTCTCTGAACCATCGATAGTGTTCAGGACCTTTACCAACGCCAACCGTGCTATCTTGGAGATAAGAGATAATGCAGGAGGCATACCGGAGCATGATCTCGAAAAAGTCTTTGATCCCTATTTTACGACCAAACTACAAGACGGGACCGGACTGGGACTCTATATGAGTAAGATGATCATTGAAGATCACTGCAAAGGTACATTGACTGTCCGAAATGAGGATGGAGGTGCAGTCTTCTCCATCAAGCTCCCTCTAGAGCAGGCATCTTGACTCTCTTGCGTACTTTATGAAAATGCAAGAACATCTTCAAGTCTCCTATCGATCAGAGTAAGAGATGAAAGGCAATCAAAGTCCCTGCTTTGGAGAAGGTCTCACTACTAGCGATGCTTCAGTATGTAATGTGGATACAGACTGTAACATTAGATAGAAACCCTTTTTGTGAAGAGCATATGCAAAAAAAGATCCTCCCTCTTATCATCTTGAGCTACGCACTTTATGGAGTCGAACCGATTGATCGGGCAACGTTCCTGTTTGATAACGACTTCTTTGCTAAACAGGATATGTACTATACCCATGGATGGGGGCTGCAATGGTCTCGTTCTTTTGATGATCATCACTGGAGTCAAGACTTCATCGAGACATTTGAAGGATGGGGTGTACCGCAGTCATACCAAGCCATCGGAGTCACTTTAGCCCAGCAGTTGTACACTCCCAAAGACAAAAAGTCTTATGAGGTAGTCCCCGGTGACAGACCCTATGCCGGATGGCTCTTTCTTGGTGGCTCTGTCGCAGGATATTCACTAAAACGTGCAGATATCTTCACTATCGCACTCGGAGTCGTCGGACCCAGCGCGAAGGCAGAAGAGACACAGGATTTCTTTCATGCCTGGTTTAAGAACGATGAGGCCAGTGGATGGCATAACCAACTACACGATGAACCTGGGTTCATGCTCTCTTATGAGCAGCGAAGACGACACACCTTTGAACGACTGGCCTACGACAGTGAAGCCGATGTCATCACAAAGCTCGCCGGCACACTGGGCAATGTCCACACCAATGCGGAGATCGCGATCGATGGGCGGATCGGCTGGAACATCCCCAAAGACTTTGGTGCCATCTCCTTGCATACTGCGACTACTGCTATCACCCTCAAAAAACGTACTGGTCTAGGCTTCTTTCTTTATGGCGGTGTCAGTAGCAAGGCAGTACTTCGCAATATCTTCCTTGATGGCAATACCGATGGTAATAGCCACCATGTAGATAAGGAGTGGTTGACTGGCTCGCTGCGAAGTGGTCTCGGGCTCTCCTGGGATGATATGGCATTGACCTATGGCTATCATCTGACAAGTAAAGAGTTCAAGACACAGCCCGATAACCATGAGTATGGAGAGCTACGGTTTGATTACCTATGGTAACGTGTCAAGGCATAGCCTCTTTGAAGAAGAGTAAAAAGAGAGTCTGTAGTGAGCTATTGCTAAGATAATAGTGATGAATGCATACTATCACTACTTCGCTTTTCTTCACAAGTCCAGACAACTATCATCCATACTATCAGGAGAACACGTGCGACCTCTTGTATCCGCAGTCATATTGTCTACCATCATATTTATTGACCCACTATTTGCAGATGAGTCTAAAAGGCCTGAAGAGAGCTGGGGACTAGTCGGGGCTATCAGGTCAGGTTCCATCCCCTATGAGATACCTAGCGAATTGGGAGGAGATTCTGATACGGTCACCAGTTTTGTACCTATGCTCTTCTTTGATAACGATTACTTTTACATCGATGGCTTGGAAGGGGGTATCAAGTTATACAAGGATGACGATTGGCGGATAAGTGCTCTCATCAGGCATCACTTTATCGATATCCCAGCTGACATCCAAAACCAGGTCCAAGCCGATACCGCTGATTGGGGTGCGCAACTGCGCTACTACACCTCAGACAACACCTACCTTGATACCGAGTTCCTCGCAGATTTTTATGGAAACACTCATGGAAACCTACGTCTTAGCTATTGGAAAGACTCCGACAAATACTCTTGGAAAGTCTGGACGCAGGCCCATGTGAAAAGTGCTGACTACAATACAGAGTACTATACCTTCAAGCAAGATGATGAGTCGATCAATGGCGGCATCGACCTGAGTGTGGGTGTACGTGGTAAATACCATCTCATCAGTAACCTCTATGCAGTAGGTCAGGCGGAGATCGCTACGATCGATAGTGATGCAAGAGCCTCACAGGCCATAGATGCCACTGTCAAGACAGAGGTCTGGGCAGGTGTCGGCTTCTTCAACGAGACCGCCACTTCGAGAAAAAGTCATATCTCCAACAGACCTTATCTACGATTAGCCCACACCTTTGCTACTCCCTCGGACCTCTCAGAGATCATCCGGTTCGATATGGATGAAGATGAGTATCACAACAAGATGACCTCTCTGTTCTATGGCCATCCCCTTACAGACTCACTCTTTGGACTACCGCTTGACGTCTATCTGACTCCCGGATTTTCCTGGCACTACAGTTCAGAAGTCCAGCCAACGATACAGGAACTGGTCATCGCTGTCAAGCTGTTCTACACAATACCGACACCATGGCGCATACGTCTCGGTGTTGCGGAAGGGATGAGTTATGTCACCGACATCACCTATATAGAAAGGCACGACAAACAAGGAGCTGCAAAAGGATATGAGCCAAGTCAGTTTTTGAACTATCTTGATTTTACCATCGGGATGAACGTAGGTGATATATTTGACGCCAAAAAGATGAAAGATACCTGGGCAGGTGTCGACATCCACCATCGCTCTGCTATCTTTGAGACGGCACAGCAATATGGACGACTAAAGGGCGGTAGCAACTATGTGGGATTCTTTATCAAACAGCATTTTGACTGATAGTGCTTTATAAAGACGAGCCTTCTATCTAGTACAGTCGTAGACCTGCCCCACAAAAGTCGTCGATGTAGAATAGACAAAGACCGAGCGCTGGATAACAACCGTATCACCACCCATCTTTGCAGCCTGGTTTCGCAGATCATTGCGAGCACCAATGGTGATATCACGATTTGAGATGAATAAGTACGTTAGCATATCTGCTTCACTGCCAACGATCTCATCGATATACTCACACGCTGACTCACTAGGAAGGGCGTCGTAGATACGAACACTCTTAGCCTCCGGAGCAAGGGTGTTCTTGACACTGCATCCACTCAGTACGAGCACTATCAAAATACTCGATATAAAGCCATATCTCATCTTCTCCATCACTGGTCCCTCCTAGTCTAAAAGTCTCACTCATCCGTCGGTATTGAAGTGTATAGACCGTAGTCAAGGAGTATAGCAAGTTACCCATAAGAAACAAAGCGATCGCAGAACGGTCATTTATTTATGTACAAAAAGAGGCACCAGGCAAAGAGCTAGAACCAAACTGGCTTCCTGCTCCTGATGGACCTTTCTATGCGGTAATGAGACTTTATGGTCCCAAAAAAGAGGCACTTGAAGGACAATGGGTCAATCCACCGCTTGTTAAAGTACCGACAAACTAAAAAGGAGTGATCAAGGTCTAGTCAATGCTCTCCATGTGCATCATGGCTTTACATATAAGACCCTAAATCTCACATTGGGTCTATTTGATGTGTCCTCTATTAATTCATGACTTAATTCTTTCA
>JADGEC010000195.1 GCA_016744575.1 Sulfurimonadaceae bacterium
TCCTGGATACCCTGTGGTGCCTGCTCCTTGTCAGCATAGACATGGGTCTCACTCCAGAGATCTGTGAGATCGGTTAACGTAGCGCGATGCTCATCATATAGGGTCAATCGTGCTCGGATCAGCTTTTGCCATCGTTTTAACTGATTTAGATACACGATCCATTTCTGTTTCAGATCATCCAGATATTTGATGTCTTGAGTATCCAGATGATCATAGAGCTTATCATCGAGCATCTCCTGAAGTCCACTCATATAACTTGGCAGTACGGTATTGAGCTCAAGGATCTTCTCTTTTTCGGTCAGTATCTCTTCGATCTCATCAAGAGCGACCAATGTCTCTGCCGCCTTCTGGGGAGTATCACTAAGCTTGATATAAGCAGCGTTCTCCTGCTTGATGGGCTGCTTCTCTTCAGTCTCTAGCTCTTGCGTTGAGGCTTCATCTGCATGAAGCGTGTCAAAAACGAGTACCAGTAGAATCAATAGAGGCCAGATATAACGCATAGGGGTCCTTTTTTCTCAACTATTTTGTTACTATACAACATATAAAGTTATAAGGCAGACTCTATGATCATCACAAATACCCTATTCTCTCTTTTGCTCTTGTTCATCATGACTTTGGACCTGGATGCTGCTCAAAAAGCGCTCCAAGTCCTGACTCGCAATGCCCCGACCACGTACTATTATGGCAATCTGGACAAACCCGTTGGCTTCGAGCATGATCTGGTAGAGGCTTTTGCACAAGATCATGATTATAAAGTAGAGTTTATCCTCAAGGACTCGATCAAAGAGCTAGTGACTGCACTACAGGTGGGTGAAGGCGACCTTGCTGTTGCAGGTCTTACCCGGACGCCAGAGAGAGTCAAACAGTTCTTTATGGGACCGGGATATCTTGATGTCCGTGAGGAGGTAGTCTGTGCCAAGAAGAGTGACATCAGAAGTCTGGCTGACCTTGATAGTTCCCGATTGGAGATCATCGCGAAAAGCAGTTATTCCGAGACGCTAAGAAAAGTACATCCCAAATACCCTAAGATCAGCTGGAAAGAGCATAAAGGCTATACCACTGAACATATCTTTGAGCGGATGGCTCAGGGAAAAGTCGACTGTACCGTCGCTGACTCACACATCGTAGCTATTAACCGACGTTACTACCCACATCTGCATGTCGCATTTACACTAAGTGAGAAAGAGAGCCTCTCCTGGATGCTACCAAAACGGGGGACATCCGTATTGCTGCAGCAAGAGGTCACGGAGTGGTTTAAGACGTTCAAACACTCACAGAGATTTGCCATCATAAAAGAGAGGTATTTCAGTCATGTCGAGCTCTTTGACTATGTCGATATCGCTGTCTTTCATAAACGTATGAAGTCACGCCTTCCAAAATACATCGATTCGTTTCGACGAGGTGGAAAGAAATACGGCATAGACTGGCGTCTTCTTGCCGCGCAGGCTTACCAGGAGTCACATTGGGACCCACGGGCGACAAGTCCGACCGGCGTACGAGGCATGATGATGCTGACACTGCCTACGGCTAAAGCGATGGATGTGAACAACCGTCTCAACTACCGTGAAAGTATTGATGGAGGAGCCAAATATCTCACCCGGCAGATCCGGCTTATGCCCAAAAGCATCAAAGGCCATAGAAACCGGGCCAAATTTGCTCTTGCAGCCTACAATATCGGACGCGGCCATCTCTACGATGCTATCAATCTTGGCAAAAAGTTGGGCAAAGACCCTTATGTCTGGGTAGAGATGAAAAAGATTCTGCCCCTACTCTCAGAGAGAAAACACTATAAAGAGCTCAGATACGGTTATGCAAGAGGGAATGAACCAGTACGTTACGTCACCCGGATCAATAACTACTACGATATCCTGACTCAATCTTATAAGAAGTAGTCAAGCATATAAAAGACGTTATATGAAGAGCTTTGTGATCAGTTCTGACAATGATCACGCTGCTGGAGATCAATGCTTTTGACAGAGAAGAAAAAGCGGAGATCTGCTCATCTACTTAGACTACTGACTGCCCGTGATATTAGGGACAAACTGACTCACTCTTTCTGCTCTCTCCTGATAGCCTTTAGCCTTCTGCATCTCTCCAAGCTGCTTATGGTAAAAAGCCAGGGCAAAAAGCGTCTGGATATCTCCCGTATGACGTTTGAGCGATGTTTCCAGTACCTTGATGGCTCCGCTTACATCCTCTTCTGCCAGTGCAACGGCATAGACATAGTGATAGCGGGCATCGTCAAGATCTAGCTCAGTCGCTCTCTTTAAAGCTTCCAGCGCCTTCGTGTTATCTTTCTGCCGGATATACCATAGGCCAAGGATGTGATGCAGATCAGGACTGTCAGCGACTTTACTCATCCCCCGCTCCAGCAGTTCATAAGCCTTTTGCTCCTCTCCACGGCCTTGATGGTAATGGACCAGGTTCACATAGGCCGGGACATATTGAGGCTGGAGACGAAGCGCTTCGTCGTAGGCAGCTTCGGCCTTGGCAAACTCTCCAAGGTTGACATAAAGCGCCCCTAATGCCGTCTGTGATTCCGCCCGATCAGCATTGAAAAGCAGTGTCTCTTTGTACTCATCGATGCCGCTGCTCAGTTTCGAACGTGTCGTCATGTCCATCTCACCCTGCGGAAGCGACGAGAGCTGTCTAGCCGCTTCCGTACGCACACTCTTAAGCGGGTCATCCAGCATAGTAAAGGTCTGTTTGACACGTGTCTGAAGCGGGAATGTCTCAAGTGCTCTTAATGCACTCAAACGCACCGCACCGTCCTTCTTACGAAGCATCTGCATCACCGTAGTATAGGTCTGCTGTGAAGGGTAGGCCCCAAGTGATGGGATGACAGTAGCTTTAGCGATGTCCGGTGCATCGCTCATCAAGATCTCATAAAGCAGCTGCGGTGCTTCTTCGCTACCATCTCTAAGTGCCTTAAGCCCATGCGAAAAGTCCTGCTTACCGACGGGGATCTCTCCGTACCACGCTTTCATGCTCTTCGCTGCCCATTGAGCATCTTTATCATCATGGCAGTTGTTACAGGCATTGGGTATATCTGTACCGATGGAGAGGTCGGGACGAGGGACTCTGAAGCTGTGATCGTTTCGCTCATCGACTCCCATATAAGTACGTGCCGGCATATGACAATCGATGCAGCCAGCAGTGCCTTTAGGGTGCTTGTGGTGTGCTTTAGTCTCATAATCAACGCGTCGGTGGCATTGATTACAGACCTGGTCCCCCACCGCGCGGCGTTCTAAAGAGTGGGCATCATGACAGTCGGTGCAGGTGACACCTTCCTCATACATCTTGCTCTGTCTGAACGAGCCGTAGACATAGACCTCATCTTTTATCTTGCCATCGGCAAAATAGAGCTGCTCGGTGAGTGTTGTGGGAAGATAATGCTCTTCAAAAGCGTCCCCTGGGACAAAGTCATCATCAAGCTGCGAGCGTCTGGAGTGACACTTGGCACAAAGCTGGACTTC
>JADGEC010000082.1 GCA_016744575.1 Sulfurimonadaceae bacterium
GAAGAGTAGATAGACAAAACCGAAAAAGATGGTGATGATAGGTGTGAGCCAGCCTACACCGTTATACTCGAAGCTGTAGCCTATCCAGTAAAACCAGAGCAGACCGATGAGATAGCCGCTAAAGAGAAGGACACGTCTGTGCTGTGTCAGCAGTGCCCAAAGTGCGACAAGGCCTAGAAGCGACTCTAGCAATGGCATGGAGATGTCCCAGTGGGAAAAATAGATGAACGCAGAGAAGCTCACGGCGATCATTATCGCTGTGAGTAGGTCCTTCAGCAGTGGTGGTAGTCTGTAGGTGATGGTTGATAGGGCTTGCATGCCGGAATTATACCTGAGTCAAGGATGTGTTCGGTGACTGGTCTGTTTGTATGACATCACACAATATGAGTTTAATGATATTTAGAGCTCCTCTAAAGTATAATGCCTCAATTTTTTACGCAAGGACATTGTCACAATGGAAATACTTTCACAGTTACTCCCGTTTATCTTTCTGATCGGGATCATGTACTTTATCATCATCCGCCCGCAGCAGCAGCAGGCTAAAAACCATAAAGCGATGCTTGAATCACTGGTCAAAGGTGACAAGATCGTCACTAACGGCGGTCTTATCGTCGAAGTGAAGAAAGTCGAAGAGACATTCTATAGTGTCAAGCTCAATGCTGATGTCATCGTGAAACTTGACAAAGAAGCTGTCAGTAGAAAGTTTGAGGATGAAGCTTAATTACCGCATAGTCATCTTTGCCGCAACGATCGTGTTCGGCATCTTCTTCTCTATCCCATCACTGCTACAGACGGAAAAGGGCGCCAAGATCACTTTGGGCCTTGACCTTCAGGGTGGACTTCATATGCTACTTGGTGTCAAGACCGAAGAGGCTGTCAAGTCACGTCTGAAGTCCATCGCATCGGGGATCAAACACTACACAGACAAAAACGACATCCTTATCGACGGTCTCTCTCCTAAAGCAGAGTCAGTGATGTTTAGCATCCTTGATGTCGATGATACCAAGCTGATCGATGTGATGCTTAAAGAGATCGAAGGTATCAAGGTAGACGTAAGTGCTGAGGATTACAAGATCTCTCTGACTCCGGAGTCAGTCATATCGACAAAGAAACAGTCAGTCGATCAGGCCATAGAGACTATTCGTAATCGTCTCGACCAGTTTGGTCTGGCTGAACCTACTGTCGCTCGTCAAGGTGAAGAGAAGATCCTGGTCGAACTACCGGGTATTAAGACCCAAGAGGAAGAGCAGCGTGCGCGTGACCTTATCTCGCGTGCAGCAAAGCTTGAGATGATGGCGCTTGATGAAGACCGCAAGATGCGTGTCTATCAGATGACCGAGTCTGAAGCCGCCTCTTATGGCGATGTCATCTTACCTGACGCAGCGCAAGAGGGTGTCAAACACCTTATTAAAGAGATCCCTATCCTTGATGGCGGCATGCTGACAGATGCTTCTGTTGGTTTTGATCAGAGTAACCGTCCGCAGATCAACTTCAGCCTCAACGCTGAAGGCGCGCAGATCTTTGGTGACTTTACCGGTAGAAATGTCGGTAATCACCTCGCTATCGTACTTGATGGTGAGGTCTACTCGGCTCCGGTCATCAATGAACGCATCGGCGGCGGAAGCGGCCAGATCAGTGGAAACTACACCTTACAAGAGGCGCAAGACCTTGCGATCGCACTGCGTTCAGGGGCACTACTTGCTCCTATCTATATGATGGAGAAACGCTCTGTCGGTCCAAGCCTCGGTGCGGATAGTATTCGTGCAAGTCTTATCGCACTACTAGGTGGTTTCTTGTTAGTCGTCATCTTTATGGTGGTCTACTACCGTTCAGCCGGTGTTATCGCGAACATCGCGCTTATTGCGAACCTGTTCATCATCCTCGCAGTCATGGCGCTCTTCGGTGCGACCTTGACACTGCCGGGTATGGCAGGTATCGTCCTGACAGTCGGTATGGCTGTTGATGCGAACGTCATCATCTCCGAGCGTATAAGGGAGCTGCTCTACCAGGGTGTCTCCATCCATAAAGCGATAGAGCAGGGGTATGAGAACGCCGTACGTGCGATCTTGGATGCGAATGTCACGACACTTATCGCTGCGGTAGTCCTGTATGCATACGGGACTGGAGCGATAAAAGGTTTTGCTATCACGATCAGTATCGGTATTTTAGCTTCTATGATCACAGCGATCTTGGGAACACATGGTATTTATACCATGCTGGAATCACGTATTAGCAAAAGTCATGACAAAGCTTTCTGGTTTGGCATAAAGGCGGATAGATAATGGAGTTTTTCAAAAGTACAAAGACCTATGACTTCATGGGCAAGTCCAAAGCAGCGATGGTCTTCTCTATCGTGCTTGTGTTGGCTTCGTATGTCCTGCTCTTTACCAAGGGTCTGAACTACGGTGTCGATTTCGCCGGTGGTACCATCGTGCAAGTCAAGTATGACAAAGCTGCTCCGATCGACCTGATACGTGAGAAGCTTAAGGTCAACGAGATCTTTCACGGAGCTACCATCACGGAGTTTGGTTCACCTGAAGAGGTGATCGTCCGTCTGAAAAGCTCCTCTGACAGTGTCACGAAAGATGTCGGCGATATGGCGCATGCCGCACTTGATGGAACAGGTGAGTTTGAGATCCGTCGTGTAGATATCGTTGGACCAAAGGTCGGAAGTGAACTTCGCGAGAAAGGGATAATGTCTCTGCTTCTTGCGACTTTCGGGATCTTGATCTATGTCGCTTTTCGATTCGAGTGGCGTTTTGCAGTAGCTTCTGTCGTCGCACTGATCCACGATATCTCTATAGCGATAGGGGCGATCGTGCTCGTCGGTCTGGATGTCAACCTTGATGTCCTGGCGGCACTATTGACCATCTTGGGGTACTCACTTAATGATACGATCATCGTATTTGACCGTATCCGAGAGGGTGTCACGACCTCTAAGACCACCGATCTGGCGGAGTCGATCAATGGTTCCGTTACCCGTACACTATCACGTACGACATTGACCTCATTGACGACGTTCTTCGTTGTCTTTACGCTCTTTATGTTTGGTGGTGAGATCATCCACGGTTTTGCCTTTACACTCTTAGTCGGTATCGTCGTCGGTACCTACAGTTCGATCTTCGTCGCATCACCAGTCCTGATGTGGTTCGGATTTGATATTAAAGGCTATCGTGGTAAACTTGCTGAGAAAGCAAAACGTGCTGCCGAGAAAGATCGTATGCGTGCTCAGTATGAGCAGGGCACGATCTAGACAGCAGCTCGAAACAAAATAAGGGGAACGTATGGATTGGGGTAAAGTCATCTATGTCTTTTTTTCGTTGATGAGTCTGACGTCGACGGCAGGGTTCTTGTATGAACACACATCGATCGCACTTTTTGTCGCAGCCAGTCTGAACCTGGTCTCGACGATCTTGAAGATAGGTGTACGAAACCTGCTTGCGGCTGAACTGCTGGCAAGTTCACTTGTCGCTGACCTCCACCTTATCCCTGCGTTCATCTACCTTGAGATAGTAGGGAACATGGATTGGGCTATCGCTCTGGCCATCGGTGCGCTGATAGCCAATATCTTCTCCATGGGCTTAGTCTATATAGAAAGCTCTAAGAACCGTGATGAGTATTAGTCTCGCTTAAGCGAGACATACTTTTAGTCATCTGTAATTCGTAACAGCTCTTTCTACCTCCACATTACTAATTACAGATCACTATATCAACCCTCCTAAGGAACCACAATTGCATTACCAACCGCGTGAGATCGAGAAAAAATGGCAGAGATTCTGGGATGCCGAGAAGAGCTTTGAGCCATCGGCAGACCTTAGCAAAGAGAAAAAATATATTTTAAGTATGTTTCCCTATCCATCTGGCCGTATCCACATGGGGCACGTACGTAACTATAGCATTGGTGATGCATTTGCACGTTACTATCGTCAGCAAGGTAAAAACGTCCTTCACCCTATAGGCTGGGACAGTTTCGGTATGCCAGCAGAGAACGCGGCTATCAAGCATAAGGTCCATCCAAAGAAGTGGACCTATGAGAACATCGATTACATGCGTAATGAGCTGGCCTCTTTGGGCCTCTCGTTCTCAAAAGAGCGTGAGTTTGCGACCTCTGATGAGCTTTATACGAAGTTCGAGCAGAGTTTTATCATCGACATGTTTGACAAAGGCATCCTCTACCGTAAAAAAGCCTTTTTGAACTGGTGTCCGAACGATCATACCGTGTTGGCTAATGAGCAGGTAGTAGATGGATGCTGCTGGCGATGTGATACTCCTATTGTCAAAAAAGAGATGAACCAGTACTATTTAAATATCTCTGATTATTCGCAAGAGCTTCTTGATGATCTGGAGAAGTTAAAAGAGAAATGGCCAAAGCAGGTCCTCACTATGCAGGAAAACTGGATAGGGCGCTCTACAGGACTTGAGTTCGATCTTCATCTCGATGAACATTCACAGAGCAAGCTACAGGAGCAGTTCAAACAGTTCACTGTCTTTACCACTCGTCCTGACACCATCTATGGCGTGACCTATACTGCGCTGGCACCGGAACATGATATCGTCACTTATATGATCGATAATGGCCTTCTTGATAGCCGTGTGGCAGCAGAGATAACTGCGATGAAGAACACCAGTGCTATCGAGCGTCAGAAACATAAGCATGGTGTAGCGCTGGGCATCGAGGTAGTACACCCATTGACCGGTAAGAAGATACCTGTCTGGGTAGCGAACTTCGTCCTGATGGATTACGGTAGTGGTGCAGTGATGGCAGTCCCGGCTCATGATGATCGTGACCATGAGTTTGCGACAAAATATGCGTTGCCTATCGTACCAGTCATTCGTCCTAAAGAGGGTGCATACCCGGAGAAGGGTGCGTTCACTGAACCTGGTGTGATGTTTGACTCTGAACAGTTTGATGATATGGACTCGACGCAGGCCAAAGCGATGATAATGGAGTTCTTTGAAGCTGAGAAGATCGGTAAGAAAGTGGTCAACTTCCGTCTTAAGGATTGGGGTATCAGTCGTCAACGATACTGGGGTGCGCCTATCCCGTTCATCCACTGCCCATCTTGTGGACTTGTCACGGAGAAAAAAGAGAACCTGCCGGTAGCACTACCCGATGATGTAGAGATATCAGGCGAGGGTAATCCGCTTGACCATCACGCTTCATGGAAAAAGTGTCACTGTCCAAAGTGTGGGGATGAAGCGGTTCGTGAGACTGATACACTCGATACCTTTGTACAGTCCTCCTGGTACTTTCTGCGTTATACCGCTGGTAAGGATATTCGCGATGAGAAGGCTTTTGACAAGAATGAACTCTCATACTGGATGAACGTCGACCACTACATCGGTGGTATCGAGCATGCGATCTTACATCTTCTCTACAGCCGTTTCTTCACTAAAGTCCTGCGTGATATGGGCTATATAGACGCGGATGAGCCGTTTGAGCATCTGCTGACGCAAGGTATGGTACTTAAAGACGGTGCGAAGATGAGTAAGTCCAAAGGTAATACTGTTGATCCCGATGCGCTGATAGAGAAGTATGGTGCTGATACGGCTCGTCTGTTCATACTTTTTGCTGCACCGCCGACACAGGAGCTGGAGTGGAACGATTCAGCTGTAGAGGGTGCGTACCGATTCCTAAAACGTTTTAGCGAGCGCTCCGCGAATGCTTATGCAAGTGAGATGCTGCCTGACATCGATCATGCCTCACTGGGTAAGAACGAGAAAGCAGCACGGAAGAAGGTCTATGAGGCGCTTCAACGTTCACAGGACGTCTTTAAAGAGCGTCACACCTTTAACACCATGATCGCTGGAGTCATGGAGGCGATGAACGCACTGGCAGAACAGGAGAACGCTGATATATGGACAGAGGGGTACTGGGTACTGCTCTCCATCATGGAACCAATAGCACCGCATCTGGCATGGGAATTGAGTGATAAGCTCTTTGGCCGGAAGAACCTTGCTCCACTTGTACTAAAAGAGGAGGTCTTTGTCGTAGACACCTTTACGATGGGTGTCTCTATCAATGGTAAGAGACGCGCAGAGATCGAGGTCGATGCTGCCGAGACAAAAGAACAGATCATAGAAAAGGCCAAAGCGGTAGTAGAACGATGGATAGAGGGCAAGAGTATTGTCAAAGAGATCGTCGTGCCTAAAAAACTGGTCAACTTAGTGATCAAGGGTTGAAAGGGGTATGAAGATGCGTGAACATCTCCTGCGAGTCACACTTGTACCTTTATTACTGTTATTCGTGTTCTCCGGTTGTGGTTATCAGCCAGCTTCTCGTTATAGCAAACTGGTGACCGGTGAGACGATCAGTACAAAGGTCATCATCTCGATGCAGGACCCTGAGAACACGGTCGTCATCAAAGATGCAGTCGACTCAGCCGTCATCATGCGTTTTCACTCATCTCTTCGTGAATATGGGCACGCGATCACCCATTTGGATATCTATTTGAAGAGTGTTCTTTTCTTACCATTGCAATATGACAAAAATGGTTATATAATAACATACCGTACCAATATCTCACTACATATAGTGCGTAAGACTAAAGGTATCAGTAAGACCTATGTACTTCGTGGAATACATGATTTTGCGATCGAACCTAATGCCATCATCTCTGATCAGGCACGTTTTACCGCCATCGAGTCAGGTTCGGCCAAAGCTATTGACAGCTTTATTGCGCAGGTAGCCGCTGAAGGGGCAAGAGCGCAACCTTAAAAGGATAGACAATGACCGTTAACCAGATCATTAAGAGGGCGATCGAACGCCTTAGTCATGAAGGAAAACTGCTTACACCGGATTTTTACACGGTCGCTTTTTGTGAAGAGGCTAAACGTGCCGGTATATTGATCGAAGACTGTGATCATGTCGAACGTTTCCTGCCTACACTTGGGACGAAGTTGCAAGATGAAGTCCGGCAGTATCATGTCCGGACCACGCATGAACTGGTCCGGTTCCTGATCTCCCGGATAAATCGTATGAACCCTACTCAGTGTGCACAGGCACTGAACATACAGATGGAGCTGACAAAAAAGATACTGCAGGCAGTCGAGGTACTTCATAACAAAGAAGCATCGAGCCTGGCTAAGCAGAGTCTGCGAGTGATGGAAGAGAAGAGCTCGCCTGAGAGGCTGGAGCATATCAAACAGTCATGGAGCAATTTTCTGACGCTTTATGATGAGAGTTTCCTACAGCGTCTAAGTGTCTACGGAAAAGTCGATATGAACGATCTGGAGGGGACAGTCGAGAAACTGTCACTTGTCGGGGCGAAAGATGCAGATAGTTCGAGTGACATGAAAGTCATCGCATCATTGATGATCGCATCTCTGGTCCCCTCTATCGCTTCGAGTGTTAACGAGGAGATAGCTGGGTTAAGTCAAGAACTTCGCTCTGACCCCTCACTGATCACAAGCAAGTCCATGATCGGAGAGATAAAAGCAGCGATACGTCTACGGATATCACTAGATAGAGCCAGTCTCAAAGACATGGTCGTATCGCTCGACACGGTGCTTGACAAACTCTCGATGCAGTTGATAGAACTGATAGAGCGAAGTGACAACTCCAATGATGAGATCCATGCCATCAAACATGATCTTGAGAAGTTTGAATCCGAAGAGAAACAGTATGATTTCAAGACAGCACATCGTAAACTTTACACTATAGCTGTCGCTCTGGAAGAGAAGACTGAGGCACTTAGTGAGAGTCTTAAAGAGCCAAGCGCTATGGTCCAGACGCTGGCTGCTCGTGTGAGTGTACTTGAGAAAGACCTGGCTGATGCACAACAGGCTTCGTATGAAGACTTTCTGACAAAACTCTATAACAAACGTGCACTTGATGAACAGATAAAGATCAAAGAGGCAGAGTATGAACGCTATGATAGAAACTACTCTGTCATCATGTATGACCTCGATCACTTTAAAGCGGTCAACGATACCTATGGACATGAGGCTGGAGACGCCGTACTTAAAGGTTTTGCCTCGGTCTTGAAGAACCAGAGCCGAAATGTGGATATCGTAGGCCGATTCGGTGGAGAGGAGTTTATGGCCATTCTTAGCAATACCGATCTTGAGGGTGCCATCATCCTTGCGAACAAGGTCGTCGAAAATGTCCGTAAGTCACGTTTTGTCTATAAAGGTCAGCGTATCGAGGTCTCAGTCAGTGCCGGGGTCGCCGAGCGTAAGGCCTTCCCCACAAAACAGGCGACAGTAAACTCCTCTGACGAACGACTGTATGATGCCAAGCGAAATGGTCGTGACCGGGTAGAACCGCAACCGGCTATCGAGGAGATAGTAAATCTATAAGAGAGATGATCACCACGGTACTACCATCGACCTGACAACGTTTCTTGCAGCTAAACCCCTCTACTATGCGGAGATAGACCTTGAGCGCATGCCACGTGCCTATAAGTCCATAGAGAAAGAGCTGAAGCTTCCGAAGATCATTCATGTCGTTGGGACTAATGGCAAAGGCACGACTGGACGTTTTCTGGCATCGGCACTCTGGCGCAGTGGCCTGGATGTGGGACATTACACATCACCGCACATACTTCGTTTTAATGAACGTATCTGGTCAAATGGTACCGATGCCTCTGATGAACAGTTAGAAGCAGCGCATCAGAAGTTGTCGACTCTTCTTGATGAGGCTACGGCAGACGCACTTAGCTACTTTGAGTATACGACTTTTCTGGCCATAGTACTTTTTGCATCATGTGACTGGGTAGTCCTGGAAGCAGGGCTCGGTGGTGAGTATGATGCTACCAATGCTTTTGCAAAAGAGCTCTCGATCTTCACCCCTATAGCGATGGATCATGAGGATTTTCTGGGAAATACCATCGAGTCAGTAGCCAAGACAAAACTGCGAAGTATGGGACCAAAGGCCTTGACAGGCATACAGCCCCATAGCGAAGTGTATGTTCACTTTGACGAGATAGCGGCAGAACGAGAAAGTGAGACCTTTTTGGTACATGATCTGCTTGAAGCTTCAGATATACGTGAAGTGCAAAGAGTCTCGCAGACACTTGGACTTCCTGACTACCTTAGAGAGAACCTCTCTATGGCAGCAGCAGCGATGAAGATCATCGGCGTGGAAGTGGAGTATGATGACTTTTTGGATGCGCCACTTTTTGGACGTCTTAGTGCACTAGACGAGCATGTCACCATAGATGTGGGACATAATACTCTAGCAGCAGCTGCCATCGTCCGCAGTATGGCCGGCAAGAAAGTGGTGCTTGTCTACAACAGTTATAAAGATAAGGCTTATGGAGAGATCTTAGGTATCTTAAAGCCGATAGTCAGACATGTGGAGATCATTGCTATTGAGGATGACCGTATCGAGACTGCGGAACGACTGGTAGAAGCGATCACACAAAACGGTCTGACATATAGTGACTTCTACGGACTCAAAGAGGGGGTGGATTACCTGGTCTTTGGCTCGTTTAGCGTAGTCGAACAGTTTTTAAAAGAGTATTATGGAAAATAGGTTTACGGTCACCATACATGATGTGCATGGTGTCCGGCAGTTCAATCTACACAAGATCATCAAAAAGATCATGCTCTATGTAGGTATTGCGGGTGTAGTATTGACCATCGCTGCTGTCTCGATGGTCATCTTTCTCAAGAGCTCACTGGACACTACGGAGCTGAAAAAAGTGGAGATGGAGCGTGCTATCGATCTGTTGCAGGCCCGAAATGAGCAGCTTGGGGCTGCGATAGATGTCTCTGAGAAAGAGCTGTTGGCCAAACAGGCGGAGATAGCCGTAGTCTCTGACCGTCTTCATGATGTCGAAGAACTTATCGGTCTTACTCCAGTTCAGATAGATATGGATAAAAGCAGTGTAAAGATCGCACAGCTGACGTATGAACAGGTAGAAGCGTTGTTCAAATATATCCCAAGCGGTTCGCCTATAGAGTACAAAGGGATCACGAGTAAGTTTGGTTACCGTACTCACCCAATAACCAAGCGAAGGGAACTCCATCGCGGCAGTGACCTTCGTGCTAGTATGAAGACTCCGGTCTATGCAACGGCTGATGGAGTCATCGAGTATGCGGGTCATCATAAGAAAAGTGGATACGGACGACTGGTGATCTTGGACAATAACTACGGATTTAAGACTTACTTCGGTCATTTAAATGAAATAACGGTAAAATCTGGGACTTATGTTAAAAAAGGTGAGCAGATCGCTTATACCGGTAACAGTGGTAGAAGTAATGGTCCGCATCTGCACTATGAAGTACGGTTCATCCAGCGTACCTTAAACCCATACTGGTTTATCAAATGGACGGCCGATAACTATCGGCAGATATTTAAAAAGGAGACAAAGGTCCCATGGCAATCTTTAATTACGGCAATAACGAAGGATATCGAGACGAGGCAAGCAACAGCAGCACTACGATCATTACAAAAGGGGCTTCTCTCAAGGGCGAGATGAACTTGGAGTGCGATCTCTATGTAGACGGTCATTTTGAAGGGAGCATCGACTCAAGCAAGTCGATCACCATCGGCAAGAACGGAAAGGTGGAAGGGGAGATCCGTGCCAGACATCTCATAGTCCAAGGCGTAGCAGAAGGAAGTCTCGAAGCTGACCGTATAGAGATAAAAGAGTCGGGCCGGATCAGTGGTATGGTCGCATCAAACGAACTCATCATCGAACCAAAAGCCATCTTTGAAGGCGAGAGCCGTATCAAAGATATCAAAGAGAGCGAGAAGACAACGCTGGAAGTGCCAAAAAAAGGGTCAGTAGAACTGCCAAAGGGCACTTGACTGCTACGATATGACATAGACCTACATCTGATCGATGAATGCCTAATATTTTGGGTCTATATATGAAACCTGCTAAAATGGCGCCATCGATCCCGGGTCTATAGAATCCGGTATAAGGATGACAATGGCACAAAGCCGTCTTTTTGAATACCTACACAGCCTCACCGACCCTTTACCCGACATCCTCATCTGCGAAGATAGTAAAGAGGCCTTGGAACTGGCCGATGTGGCAGAATACTTCGGACATGAGTATCTGCTTTTCCCCGACCTTCGTGCTACCTATCTTGACGACCTTCGTCCCTTTAAAGAGGAGTTGCATCAACTCTTTGATGTCCTGCGTAGATATTACATCAGTAAGAAAAAGCCTTTAGTCATCTCGCCGCTTAAGACCTTGCTCTTCGCACTTCCAGCACAGGATCTGCTTCAGACTCGTGAACTTGCTTTTGGTGATAAGATCGATCTTCCACGTTTTAAAGAACAGATGCTGTTTTGGGGTTACACCTTTGTCGATATGGTCCAGGTCGAGGGTGAGATCTCTTTTCGTGGAGACATCATCGATATCTACACCCCTGGCAGTGAGAACCCTTTTCGTATATCGATGTTTGATGATGAGATCGAAGAGATCCGCCCTTTCATCCTTGAGACGCAACGTACGCTTCCTGATGAGATGGATGAGGTCTCGATCGCGCCGGCTTTTTATGCGCTTGATGAAGATGGCTTCACACAGATCAAAACAGCGATAGAAGAGACGCACAGTGACAGCTTTGTCAAAGATATCGGATCACTTGGCTTCTGGTATCTCGGCGATAAAGCGGTCGATATCACAGCAGGTAAATCACTGCGACTGATAAAGCCGATGGATGGACTGCTTGATGAGGCATATGGGATAAACAGACCACAGGTAGAGCGCTCACGTTTTGAGTGTGCGGTCATCGGGGAAGCACAACGATATACCGAGCTTGTCGCGGCAGATGTCCCGACACTGTTGAAAGTCCATAAAAAGAAGAAGATCACCCTTATCGCAAGCAATGAGGCACAGGTCAAACAGAGTGGCATCTTCGATACCACGGCACTGACAGTGCGCTACTCACCGATGATCCTTAACATCATCGGTCCGGAACTGATGGTCATCTCACTGAACAAGCCAATAAAGCAGCGTCGTCGTAGAAAAAGTACGCTGCTTCTCGATGATCTTAAACCGGGTGACTATGTCGTACATGAAGAGTATGGTGTCGGTATCTTTGAGGCGATAGAACAGGCTGAGATATTAGGTGGTGTCAAAGATTTCATCGTCATACGCTATCAGGGCGATGACAAAGTCCTGCTTCCGGTAGAGAACCTGGAACTCATCGACCGGCATATCGCTGCAGGTGGTGCGATGCCGGTACTGGACAAGCTGGGTAAAGGTAGTTTCGGACGCCTTAAAGAGAAGGTCAAGAAACGCCTCTTTGAGATCGCCTCTGAGATCGTCAACACGGCCGCATCACGCGCTCTTATCCAAGCACCGAAGATCACCGTCCCTGCTCAGGAGCTTAAGACATTCCAGTCTCATGCAGGCTTTGAATATACACCAGACCAGAGCGACAGCATCAAAGAGATCATTGACGATCTGGCATCGGGCAACATCATGGATCGGCTTCTCAGTGGAGATGTCGGTTTTGGTAAGACCGAGGTGGCGATGAATGCCATGTTCGCTACGGCAAAGGCCGGATATCAGGCTGCACTGATAGTCCCGACGACCCTGTTAAGCTCACAGCACTTCAAGTCACTTGAGGAGCGTTTTGTCAACAGTGGGATAGGCATCGCAAAGCTGGACCGTTTTGTCTCCGCCAAAGAGAAGACCGCGATCTTGAAAGGCATCGATGATGGTCGGATACAGATGGTCGTCGGTACACACATCCTTTTTGGAGTAAGCTTCAGCCGACTAGGACTGGTCATCATCGACGAAGAGCATAAGTTCGGGGTCAAACAGAAAGAGAAGCTCAAGCAGCTTTATGAGAAGGTGCATCTGCTCTCCATGAGTGCTACACCGATACCGAGGTCGCTCAATCAGGCGATGAGTTCTATCAAGACGATGAGTCAGCTGATGACGCCGCCAAGTGAACGACAGGGTGTGCGTACCTTTGCCAAAGCGTATGATGAGAAGCTTATCAAAGAGGTCATCTTGCGAGAACTTCGACGTGGAGGACAGGTCTTTTATGTCTACAACCATATCAACAACATGCCTATCAAGATGGGGCAGATAAAAGCCATATTGCCCGATCTTCGCATCTTGATGCTACACTCGAAGATCCCTGCAGCAACAACGGAAAAAGAGTTGTTGAAGTTTCAAGATGGCGAGTACGACATGTTGCTTGCGACCTCCATCATAGAGTCAGGCATCCATATGCCTCGGGTGAACACGATGCTTGTCGATGGTGCGGACCGTTTTGGTATCTCTGACCTGCATCAGCTGCGTGGTCGGGTAGGGCGTGGACATCATGAGGGCTTTGCCTACTTCATCGTTGAAGATAAAGAGACCCTGACTGATGAAGCGAAAAAACGGCTTCTAGTGCTGGAGTCCAACTCCTTCCTTGGCAGCGGTTCCGTGCTGGCCTATCATGACCTTGAGATCCGCGGTGGCGGTAACCTCATAGGGGATGCACAGAGTGGGCACATAAAGAACATCGGTTACTCGCTCTATCTGCGTATGCTCGAAGATGCCATCAAGGAGTTAAGTAATACTCAGGAAGTCAGTCGGGCTAAGGTAGATATCAAACTCGCTATCAGCGCTTATCTCTCTGATGAGGTCATCACCCATGACCGTCTCAGGTTGGAGATCTACCGTCGCCTGAGTCTTTGTGAGTCCCCGACAGAGATCTACGAGATAGAAGAGGAGGTCATAGACCGCTTCGGTAAACTAAATCTGCCGACCAAACAGTTCTTTGAGTTGATGGTCATCAAACTGCTGGCACTGGAGAAGAAGATCAGACTCGTCACCAGTTACGGTCAGAACATCACGGTCGAGTATAACAATGGCTCCAGAGAGACTTTTAAGTCCGACAGTAAAGACGATGATGACATCATCAAAGCGTCACTTTTCTATCTTCGTAATGAGAAGCGGAAGGTACTGTGATTATATTGTAGGTCTGGCTGTACCAAACATGCACATAGGAAACATGGAAATAGATTTATCTTACTTCTCTTTGTAGGGTATCCACGGTCGAGTTGAATTGTTTATAAGAGCATGTCTACCGACGGTTTTCTTTCTTTTTGATTCCGTCAAAAGAGAAAGAAACAAAGAAAAAGACGTTCATTGGATTCTCTATTGGTGATACTTTACTCCCTAAAAACGTGAGGTTTCTCACATTTTCTATATGGGAGATATCGTGTGCGTTTTAGCATAGATTCAGTGGAAGTAGAACCGAGGCTTTGGATACTTGTGACTGGCCTCATCAGCTACAGTAGGCCAGCTTGATCGGTTAAAGAGAGTGATGATAGACTTGATGACTGAAGATAAAGTGTGTTATTTCTGTTTTAAGCAAGGCTGGAGAACGCCTTGGCTTTTTGGGATAGTCTAAGTGACTATCGGGTCTTGCAACGTGAGGATGTCACCACTCACGTATTCTAGAGTGACAGCTCATGCACTGTTTCATCATCTTTGTATAGGTGTTTAGCGCCTGTTTCTCATCGCCATTTTCAAAATCCTGGATGATATCATCAGCATGAACGATCATCCTGGCAGTTTCCCGTTTTGTGTACTTATATGAAAAAGTCTCATTTTTCTTATAATGCTTCTCGTCACCCTTTATTGGTGGTTCGACACTTATGGCGTTATCTTTTATACCTTGCACCCCTTCTTTGATATAGGAAAGTTCACTGTACATAAAACCTTTCTGGATCAGTGACATAGCTGTGTCAAGCTCCTGCATATCCTTGATCCTATCCTCCGCTGTGTATTCATTCGCGAAGATCAATGTGCTCAATAAGACTATACTTAATGCGATCTTTATCATAACTGCAACCTTTTCAATGGAGTCTATTCAGGGCACTTCTAAAAATGCTTAGAACACAGTGTCTTTAGAAGTGCCCTTTATTTGATTATAGCCCAAAAGAGTG
Organism: Sulfurimonadaceae bacterium; assembly: GCA_016744575.1. GTDB lineage: Bacteria > Campylobacterota > Campylobacteria > Campylobacterales > Sulfurimonadaceae > BB26. The sequence goes on from JADGEC010000082.1 coordinate 14,858, forward strand.
TTCTGTGCAGTTATTTACATGCTTTCTGAAGAGGTTATACTTAAAGTATGTATTTATGTAATATTAAGAAAAAAGGAGTGACCAAGTACAACCCTTTTAGTCATTTTAGGGGCATACTCATTCACTTTTACATCACTTGTCATGTACGCGAAAGATCACTATCCATACAGTGACAGTCCACTCTTGATCAAACAATATGATCTAGAGACATTGCATGAACTTTTAGACGTTTCTATAACTTAAGATGTGTTAGATCTGCTAAAAGAACAAGAGAAGCATAGAGTGATATTGGCATATCTATGAAGTGCTCAAAACAGTTTGAAGAGCACTTTTTTGATAGTAGGACAAGGCTGATAGAGAATGGGCTATACTCAAGTGGATATTGCCAAGCATTTGGATGTATGATCTTTGATATCAAAGATCATCAAAGTGGAGATTTATTTACAGGGGTGTGATCTCAGATGTGAAGGAGATAGTACTATGAAACAGCGCTATACTGTCAGCAATAGATGACAGCTATACACAAGCAGAAATAGTATGGTATTTGAACATCTCTCCTGTTATGATCTGAAAGGTCTTTAGGGGAGTGGAGTAGTGGGTTGTAACCTAAATTTTTGGTAAATCATATAATGTGGGAATGAATAAATACTTAGAGGAACAGAGTAATAAAAATGAATACAACTAACTATAATATCTATTACACAGATAAAGGAGAAGGAACTCCAATATTAATGATACATGGACTTACTCTTTCAAGTTATAGCTATAGAGAAAATGTGCAAACATTGATTGAAAACAATTTTAGAGTCATTCAAGTTGATTTACCAGGTCATGGACTATCTAAAATACCACCAGAAGATTTTAACTTTTCAGTTGAAAATATAAGTGATACAATTTTTTCATTAATGAAAAAATTAAATATAAATGAGTTTAATATAGTTGGTCATTCAATGGGTGCAGTAATATCTTTATATCTTACACAAAAACATCCAAATAATATTAAAAATATAATTATCATCGATTCTCCAATTTTTGGAGCACCACATAAACTATTTTTAACCTATCCACTTATGGGATATTTAACAGAAATATTTTTAGGAAAATTAATCATTAAAAAATATCTTACTTCTATGTATTATGATAGGGATAAAATAGATGATCAATTTATAGATAGATCTATAGATCTATCTAACAAAAAAGGATATTGGCTGATGTTGTCAAAATTCTTTAAAGAAGTATTTTCAAAAGAATTTGAAAAGATGAAAAGTAACTATCATGACTTTAATACAAATACATTGGTTCTTTGGGGAGAAAAAGACAAATGGCTTTCACTTGAAGTAGCAAAAAAGTTTAATGATCTATTACCAAATTCAGAATTAATCATATTTAAAAATTGTGGACATAATCCACATGAAGAGTGTAGTGAAGATGTAAATAAAG
>JADGEC010000083.1:0-8833 GCA_016744575.1 Sulfurimonadaceae bacterium
GACTGCGTGTTGGAGAGGTGCTTCAGAAGCAGAAAGAGATCTATCAGGCACTTGGCGTCGAATCGCCTTCCTCGTTATGAGTCCTCGGGAATGTAGGATGTATGACGAGAAAGATCTCATCCATATCTTTACGATCTTGGAGTGCATTGAAAAGATATGATTCTATACAGAGAGGTTTGAAAGTGTACAAGAGTTTGTCTGGGCTGATAAGCAGCTTCCTTTAAATGCTGTCATCAACCTTTTTATCGCTATTGGCGAAGAGACAAAAAAGATAGATGTGACATTAAAGTCCTCAGTTCAAAGTGAGGTCTCATTTAGAGATGTAGCAGGGATCAGAGATAAGCTTGCACATGATTATAGAGGCGTAGACGAAAAGATATTATGGAACAGCATTCAAAATGAGTTACCAAAATTAAAACGCTCACTTGTAGAGATGTTTATACTCATCAAGCCATCTTCTGAACTTTTAAATGAGTTTTTAGACACTCCTCATTATGAGGAGATCCATTATCTAAAAGACCTTTGATGGAATGCAGAGGAGATATGACGATGTTACTTAAGCCCAATCAATAACCCCAAAAAAGAGAGTTCTTCTTCATCTCAGATATCAACAGATAACGATATGGAAAATCGCTGGAGTCTGTCTCTCTCATCAATGATCTTCATCTAGCCGGTCATCACTCTCTTTAGACAGCTTCACTCTGAAACATGCACCATCATCTGTGTTAAATGCTTCTATCTTTCCATGAAGATGCTCTTCTATGATCATCTTACTCATATAGAGCCCTAGACCTGTACCTGTCTGCTTCTCTTTGGTGGTGAAGTAGGGATCGAAGACTTTGCTGAGTATCTCCGGATCGATCCCATTGCCGTTGTCGGAGATATCCGTGATGACGTGATGCTCATCTTCATAGACGTTGACTTTTATGGATGGCTGATCGAGATGTGCAGCCACCAGGGAGTCTTTGGCATTGGTGATAATATTGACGAAGACCTGCATCAGTTCTCTGGGGTAGGCATCGACTTTGGAGTCAGAATCATAGGAGGCTTGGTATGCGATATGATGACTTGAAAGTGTGTCTTTGATGATGGTATAAGTCTCATCGATCACGTCTTGTACTCTTACTTTTAGGATGGCCTTATCGGGCTTGAAGAAGTTCCTGAAATCATCGATGGTCTTGGAAAGGTCTTGTGTACGTCCCAGAATATGATAGGCATACTCTTTGGCTTGCTCGGTGTTGAAATCGTCGAGGTCAATATCAGCCAACATATTATTTGCATGCATCGAGATCACTGCAAGCGGCTGCCTCCATTGGTGGGCGATCATATTGATCATCTCACCCATCGCTGCTGAACGCGACTGCGCTATCAGCATCTCGTCTTTTCTCTTTAGCTCGGTGATATCCACAGCCATTGAGAGCACTGCTTGTTTACCGTTCATGACACCTAATGGAGCAGAGCTGAACTTCCAGATCAGCTCATCACCTGATTTTGTGGTAAGCGTGTATTCACCATCATCTGCTCTCTCTTTTCGTGCATAGCGACCGCTGATGTCTTTTGTCACATCCGACATCTTATCACCGTAGGCTTTTTTAGTCCATTTGTCTATGGTGTCGATCTCTGCATAGGCATAGCCGCTTAGCTGTTCCCACATATGATTGACCAGTAGGACTTCTCCATCCTCATTATGCATCATGATAGGATTTGGTGCTTCTTGGATAATGGTCTCCAGCTCTTTTTTCTTTTGCTCTACCAAGGTCAGGGCATCTTGTCTATCGGTGACATCCTGATGTGTGACAACGACATTCTCTACCTTACCATCGTTGTCTTTTAAAGGATAGATGATGGTGTTTACCCAGCGTGCTCTTCCTGGACCGTTTGCCTCAGTCTTTCCTGTAGGGTCATATCGGTAGATAGGAAGTTGTACGGCTTTTCCAGCATAAGCTTGCTCAAGATACTTTAGGACTCCAGCTCGTCTCACCTCCTCACTTTCAAAGACATTGAACCGATTTAACGTGCGACTTGCCGGCACATCCCATAGTAACTCATGCGCGTGATTGACCTTGATCTGTAGCCCATGTGGGTCAAATATCTCAATGGCAGATGGGGATTGCTCCATCAGTGCCTTGAACCGTTGCTCGCTTTTATGGAGAGCGTTCTCTGCGGCTAACTGTTTGGTGATATTATTGGCAATAGTCAGGATATAGTCCCTACCGTCGATCTTGACGATATGCGCATATAACTCTATTGTGAGGACATCCTTAGCTTTGGTATTGATAGCTACGATCTGCTTCTCAATAAAGCCATCTTTGAGTAAGCCAGCTATGAAGAACTCTCTTTGACTTATATCAGACCAGAGGTCGACCCCTCTTGTCGTCTTTCCTATGAGTTCTTCTCGCTTGTATCCTGTCAGCGTCTCAAACGTCTTGTTGACATCATAGATCAGACCATCGTCTATTGTGCTGAGTGCGATCATACTAGGAGTCATATTAAAGGCCTTCTCAAACTTGTCATTAGAGATGAGAAGTGCCTGTTCAGCATCTTTTCGAGCCGTGTTGTCAAGGATGATACCTTCTATGACGAGTTCTTTAGTGTCATCTCTAGATATCTTTACTCCGTGTTCCCAGACCCATCTTTCTTTACCATCAGCTGTGATCATACGATATTCGATCTCGAAATGCCTGCTCTTTTCCAGAGCGGTCTGGATCTCATCCCAGACTCTCTCTTTATCATCAGGATGGAGCAGCTGAGAGTAGCTGATAGTCTTGTTATCGATCAGATCCTGTGTCTGATGTCCAGTCAGTTCTATACAACCATCACTGAGGAACTCCATCGTCCACTGCCTATCGTTCTTGCAGCGGTAAGCCATACCGGGTAAGCTATCCGTCAAGTCACGTAATCGACGGTGGCTCTCTATTAGGACCTGTTCAGACTCTTTCCGCTCGGTGATGTCTTGTATGAAACCAGAGACTCTCTTGGGTCTGTTGCTCTCATCATACTCTATTTCGGCAATAGATGAGATGACCTTTGCTGGACTTCCATCAAAAGGTCGTATCTCGAACTCTAGATCATACTTTGTCCCTTTTTCCAGAAGATCTACAAGGGCTTGATGGACACGTTCTCTTTCGGGGATACAGCTTTCGATGGTCTCAGTACTGAACCTTGTCTCATCGTCAGAGAATCCGTAGATATGTTTGGCTTCAGATGATGCCCAAAAGTACTGAGTCTGGACGTCATACTCCCAGGAACCGACCTTGCCTATCTTCTCTGCGAGCTCATAACGCATCTGACTTCTGAGCAATGTGCTCTCGGCTTGTTTCTGTTCAGTGATATCTATGATGTTTCCGGTGACCTTGACTACTTTATCTTGGACGATCACCGGCTTGGCCAGAGTACGTATCCACAACCGCCGTCCCTTGACAGTGGTGAAAGGGAATTCCAGATCATAGGGCTGTCCCTTTTGAGCACAGTGTTCGAAAGCATCTAAGACTGTTTGCTGATCTGCTTTGTCATAGCACTTCAGCCCTTGTCTGATATGTTCGACTGATCCCAGCAGGATCTCATCCGGATTCATCCCATGAATACGGTATGTCCCTTCTGTCCAGTACACCGTTTGCTTTTCGGTGTTCCACTCCCATCCACCGATCTTACTCAGATGTTCTGTGCTCTTAAGTAGATCCTCACTCTTCTTCAGGGCTTCTTCTATCTCAAGGTTATAGAGTGCATAGGCGATGTCACTGGCGACCTCTTGAAGCAGTGATGACTCATCGTTGTCCGTGATGTGGTCTTTATCGACCGAGAGTGTCAGGTAGCCATAGTGCTTCTGCTCATGTGTCAGTGCGATGGTAAATGCAGTGTCTTCATTGAAAAGACCTTTCATCGGGCAGTTCGGACAATCCTGCTTTGTATTTACTATAGTAGAGTAGTCCTTGGTCGTCAGAGAGCTTTTTTCTACACAGTGAGGTGTCCAGCCACCTTCCATCTGTGTCTTAAACAAAGCGGAGCCTTTTACGATATTGGCAGATGTGAAAAGATCGATCTTTCCATCACTGTCTTTGATCATTATCCATGCATTCGCATAGATATGTCTTGATGTAAGGGCCTCACAACTCTTTTGTAGTAACTTCTCTCTATCTTTCTCTCTGGATATGAGTTGGTCCACTTTTCTTATGATAGACAAGACACTTCTTAAGTGCTCGTTCTTATGGATATGAGCGGCGATCCTTTTGATGATGTAGTACCCAATGGCTACGAGTATTAGTAAAAAGAGGACGTTTGCTATGGAGCTTGACACTTTCAACATCGCAAAGTCTGATTGGGATGCTTCTTTGAAGAGTATCGCTTTAGCGTGAGCATGATGATAAAGTCTTAAAGTGGAGAGCTCCAGGTCTGAGACATGTTGGGCTCCTTTTCCTTTAGTCATCTCTATCGCTTTCTTGGTCCTATTACTTTCCATCAATGCGATGACTTCATCGCGTATCGGTCTCCAGGCCTCAAAGAGTCGTTTTGTCTCTTTTTGAGATGTCAGCCCTTCTTCTCCAATGATATTTTGCTCTATGACACTTAGATTATGATAGACACGCTGCTCATTCTCATCCACTCTCTTTGTAAGCTCGGTGAGCTCTGTTTTTGAGAGAGACAAGACGACGTCTTTCATATCCCTATGTATCTTATAGACATCGACTTTGATCGTAAGTGCGGCATTGGAGACTTTTAGTGGATGTTCAAACATATCGGTAGTGGTACTGCTCATCTTTTTAATGATCTGGTACTCGTAATACTTTGAACCTAAGCTAAGTATTCCTATGAGTATGAATGCGAAGAGTAGTAGATCTATCTCTTTTGTCCCCTGTGTCTTTTTTTTCATGATTGAGCCCTCAACAAATAACAAAAGATCATATAATATATATTATCCAAATTCAGGGAAAAGTAAATATATCGCGCACTCAAAAGAGGATCTTGGGATGCTGTTCATGTACTATAATCGGGAGTGTGTTTTGTGGAGTATTAGGATGTGATAAAGAGGTATAGAAGAGGGGAGTTGGCTATAATCAGTGATAGAAGAGTGACTATGGGAGAAAGCATGAAAAACAGTTCACAGATGATAGCGACTTTACTGTCCGTTCAAGTCGGAAAAGTAGTGACAAGTGGGGATGCACATAGTAAAGAGTTCCTGAGCAAAGTATACACGACAGCCTCATACAAGGATCCTGTGGATGGAAAGGTCGAGGTGACAAAAGAGGGGATCATCGGAGATCTTGTGGCCGATACTGTGCATCACGGTGGAGTGGACAAAGCGGTGTTTGCCAATAGCTTTCTTAATTATGAAGTATGGCAGGAGTTTTTAGGTGTAGATGTACTGCCTTTTGGTGCATTGGCGGAAAACCTTACTTGTGATGCAATAGATGAGCATGATGTCTGCATCGGTGATGTCCATAAGATAGGCTCGGTGATCCTAGAGGTCTCTCAGCCCAGAAAACCGTGTTGGAAGATCTCCAGACGGTGGGGTGACAAGAGCTTTACAAAAGAGATCTACGACAGTGGAAAGACCGGCTGGTATTACCGGGTGTTGCAAGAGGGTGTGTTCCAAAAAGGGGACTCGGTAGAGCTAATGCGCAGAGCTGATGTTACCGTTACCATCAAAGAGGCCAACACCGCATTTAAAGACCCGAGTAGTCATGTAGATACCGTCAAGAGACTTCTTGCTTTAGAGTGTCTGGCAGAGGCATGGAGTAGTGGGTTGAGAAAGAGGGTGACAGATAGAGATGGTGTCTTGGCGTATATGCATGTCGACTGACTCTAAGAGAAGAAAGGGTAATATCTAAAAGGCAGCTCTAACAACCCTGTATTAGACGCTGATGATACACAGGGTGATTAGAAGTGTCTTAAATAGATGGCCATTTGTTGTCAATACTGTAGAAGGAGGAAATAGTCAGATGATACTTCAGACCCTACAGACGATAGATTACAGCAGAGAACTCATCGCTATGCTTCTTAAGGCGAAGGCTGGGACCTTTGTCGTTCATATCATAGGACCACTCTTTTACTTCTATGTCTTTAAAGACTCCATCCCGACCTATATACTCTATTCATGGATATTGACCCAATTTGTCGTTTTTATCTTTCGCATGCTGGCAAGTCGGAGATTGGGAAAAGTCTTATATACTGAGGATGAGCAGACGGTCCATCGGTATTTAAAGACCTACCTGATCTTCATCTTTATAAACGCCTTGTTATGGGGACTCTCCAGTATACCTGCTGTCTTTTATGGTAGTGAGACAGAAGTGTTTATCCTGGTAGCAGGTATCTTTGCCGTGGTGTCCGGTTCTATTATGACACTGACACCGGTCTATCATGCCGTCTTTATCTTTATTACCACTATCTTGTCTACTTTTGTATTGTCATTGGCCTTTATTGGTGACACCAGTCTCTATTATGCGGCAGCCTCTCTGTTTGTCACATATCTGATCATTGGAATCCCGGCAGGTTTCAGGATCTACCAGGCTTTATCTGACTCCTTTAATCAACAAGAGGAGATAAAAGCACTTAACCTATTGTTGGAACACAGAGTCGAAGAAGCGATCGCGGAGACTGAGAAAAGAGAGAAACTTCTACAAGAGCAGTCACGCATGGTCCAGATGGGAGAGATGCTGAGTATGATCGCCCATCAATGGCGACAGCCTTTAAGTGCTATCAACAGTGCCATAGGAGCTATGCAACTCAAGTATAGATTAGAGGTAGAACCCGATGGTCAGCAGAACGAACTTTTGGACTTCATGGATAAAAAACATGAGAACATCGCTGAGTATGTCCAGCTCTTAAGTACGACCATCAATGACTTTAGAGACTTCTTTAAACCAGAAAAAAAGCGTGAGAGTACAGCCTTGACGATACCTATTGAAAGAGCACTGCAGATCGTCGATGCCTCGATGCGTTCCAATAAGATAACTATCATAACAGACTTTCAAACGGATGATAGTCTTATGCTCTATCAAAACGAGCTCATGCAGGTGATCTTGAACATACTGAAAAATGCGGAAGACAATCTGGTGGAAAAGAAGATCGAGAACGCGCAGATAACTATCAGTACTAAAAAAGAGGATGATAATAGCTATATGGTGTCACTAGTCGATAATGGTGGCGGTATACGAGAAGAGGTCCTACCCAATATCTTTGACCCATATTTCAGTACCAAAGATGAGAAGAATGGGACGGGCTTGGGTCTGTACATGTCAAAGGTGATGATAGAAGAGCATCATGGAGGGATATTGAAGGCCACGAATGTCGGTGATGGTGTCTGTTTTGAGATCACTCTAAAGGAGGGCTTGGATGCCGTTAAAGATGATCAGCATGAAAATGGGCCAGGATGAAAAGAGTAGGGTGAAGAAGAGGGTATATCAGTGGGCTATGTATGATCACTTCTCTATATATGAGCTCAGTTCATGTTGAAGATAGGATATGGGTCTTGATGAAAGGGCTGCCTTTTACCTCTGCTTGTGAAGAGTGCTCTCGCTACGTTTTTACATAGATTGGACTTTCATCTCAAGATCATCTATAATGCCACGATAGATATTATTCTTTTCCTACCACTATAAAAAAGGTTCGACTATGAGACCTCTTATCCTTCTCCTGTTCTTTATTTTTACTTTATATGCTGAGCAAAAGGCACCGGCGACCTCTTTACAGACTAAACAGAAGCTTATCATCGGAGCTGGCCCTTATGTGCAGTCCCAACCTTACGAAGGGGCCGATGACCTGATACTGCCGACTCCGGTGATCTTTTTTGATAATAAGCTCTTTTATGTACGATGGGTACGTGTTGGTATGTATTTTATGGGCCAAAGTGGTGAGGAGTTCTCGTGGGGTGCCTCTATCACGGCGCAGCCGCGGACTTTAGGTTATGAAAGCAGTGATGCACCGATACTGGAGGGCCTGGAAGAGAAGAAGAGCTCATGGGAAGCGGGAGTCTCTCTCGCGATGGAGTACCAGACCTATTTTGCCGAGATAGTCTTTTTTCATGATATCTTGGATGCCTCGAATGGCTACATCGTCAGAGCTGAGGTAGGAGACAGTATCAGACATGGAGACTGGAGCTTTTTCCCTTCAATAATGGCTATCTATCATAGTGATAGTTTCAATGACTATTATTATAGTGTCCAAAGTGATGAAGCCATCGCGGGACGTCCGGCATATGAAGCAGATGCAGGAGTGGACTTCGGTGTGCAGTCTTATATCAACTATGCGTTTGATAAAAAGTGGAGTGCTATTGTTAACTTGCGCGCTGACTATATTAGTGATGTGACCTATGAGAGTCCACTTGTGGATGAACACTATATCTATTCGGGTATGGTGTCGTTGTTATATACGTTTGAGTATTAGGATCGATGCTGTAATAGTGATTTGGATAATGATCAGTTGAGAGCGTGTATTTGAGTCTTGAAGTGATTGGTTGCGGAAACAGGATTTGAACCTGTGACCTTCGGGTTATGAGCCCGACGAGCTACCGAACTGCTCTATTCCGCGATATTTTATGCGACTATACTACGATCTTTCCGACTGAAGGATTGTGCTTTAGTGACATAGCATCTAGCGTAGTGATCTGGACTTGTTCAGATCGCGTTTAAATAAATGGATGGGGATATAGGATTCGAACCTATGAATACTGGCACCAAAAGCCAGGGCCTTACCACTTGGCGAATCCCCATCATGATTGTAAATAAAAGTAAAATAACACTGGTTGCGGAAACAGGATTTGAACCTGTGACCTTCGGGTTATGAGCCCGACGAGCTACCGAACTGCTCTATTCCGCGATATTTTATGCGACTATACTAC
>JADGEC010000083.1:8933-16140 GCA_016744575.1 Sulfurimonadaceae bacterium
TGTTCAGATCGCGTTTAAATAAATGGATGGGGATATAGGATTCGAACCTATGAATACTGGCACCAAAAGCCAGGGCCTTACCACTTGGCGAATCCCCATTATCTCTCAATAACATCTGTTAATGAGGCCGAAATTATAGACAATTATCGTTTGATTGTCAAGAAGATGACCTAGAAAGATAGAATAATCAGTTTCTTTTATAAAGATGGTAGATTATTTCACTATAATTACCTCCAAAATTAAACTTAAGGGCCGAACTAAAAGCCCTGGATAGAGAAGAGATATGACACCAATCCAACGTGTTCTGGATGCAATAGAAGAGATAAAGCGCGGTAAGATGGTCATCATGATGGATGACGAAGACCGCGAGAACGAGGGTGATCTGGTCTATGCATCGACATTTTCCACACCTGAACATGTGAACTTCATGGCAACCCATGCCAAGGGACTTATCTGTGTAGCCATCAATGGCGATATCGCACGACGTCTTGAGTTGAATCCGATGGTCAGTTCAAACACTTCCATGCATGAGACTGCGTTTACCGTCTCAGTCGATGCTACAGCGGCTGTTACCGGTATCTCTGCGGCGGAACGTGATATGACTATCAAGATCTTGGGTAATCCGATGAGTCATCCTAATGAACTGGTCAAACCGGGACACATCTTTCCTCTTATTGCGAAAGATGGCGGTACGCTGATTCGTACTGGACATACGGAAGGTTCTGTGGACCTTTGTCGTTTTGCCGGTCTTGCTGAGTCATCGGTCATCTGTGAGATCATGAAAGATGATGGTACGATGGCAAGAAAAGCTGATCTTGATGTCTTTGCAGAGAAGCATGATATGAAGATAGTCTATATCTCCGACATCGTCGAGTATCGTCTTGCCAATGAGACACTTGTCCAGGCGATCGCTGAAGAGGAGATCGAGTTCTTCGGAGTGAATGTCAAAAAGTACACTTTCGTCGATCATGAGCAAAACGAGCATACAGCTATCGTCTTCTACAGCGCAGGTGACACGGCTAATGTAAAAGTCCATAATGTCATCCCTGATATCGATCTTCTGTTAAATCAGACGAAATATCGTCACCTTGTAGACTCCATAGAGTACCTCAAGCAAAACAGCGGTGTCCTGATCTTTATCAACAACCCGGGTCAACAGGGCAGTTCCATGAAAGAGTATGGAGTAGGTGCACAAATATTGAAGACCCTTGGTGTCGAGCAGATGCGTCTGATCAGTACTAAAAAGTCTCCGGAGTTTGTCGGACTGAGTGGTTTTGGTCTGGAAGTCTCGGAAGTGATCGACCTGAGTGAATAGCGAAGACCGTTCTGAGATACGAGCTAGTGTCATAGGGATTATTGCCTCACTCAACGAGGAGATGCTGATCCTGACAGAGAATGCCAAGCCTATAGCACCGGATTGTTCGCTTGGTCGTCTGACACGGTTAGAAGCGATGCAGGAGCAGGAACTAAACGTAAACAGACTGCACGAAGCAGGTATACGACTAAATAGACTGCAGTATGCATTGCGTAAAGTCGATACTCCTGAGTACGGTATCTGTCTGGAGTGTGAAGAGCCGATCCTCACCGCACGCATGAAGCTTATGCCTGAGACCTCATTATGTATCAGGTGTGCGAACGAACTCTCTACTTCGTAGATCGTAGGCCTTGCGCCTTGACTATTGTAAGATGACCTCTTTTATTTCTCTGCTTCTTCTCTATTTATAACAAAATTGAAAATTCAACATTAGATCATGTTTGTTTTTCCACAATTAAAGCAAGCATACATTAAAATATTTCAATTGAAGGGCACCTATGAAAAGCCAACAAGATATACTGAGTCTTTAGAGGTGCCTAAAGGACGTGTATGCAGCAGGACAATAGCGGTGCCTATAGAGTCAGAGTCTATTATGAGGATGTCGATCTTGGCGGGATAGTCTATCACTCCAAATATCTTAATTTTTGTGAACGAGCACGTTCTGAGTTCTTCTTCTCAAAAGGAAAGTCTCCTGTAGCAGGGGAGTATCACTTTGTCGTCAAACATATTGATGCTGCCTTTATTGCTTCAGGACGATTTGAGGAGATGCTGGAGGTACGGACAAAGATGATAGAACGACGACGTGCTTCTTTATCACTGACTCAGTCTGTCTATAACACAGACGATGAGAAAAAGCTTTTTGAGATGACTGTGCAGCTCGTCTGCATGCGAGGTGAGAAGATGGCGGCTATCCCGGCTGGGATGTTGGATGTATTTGAGTAAAGTATCTGCTGCATACGTGGAGAACAGGTGATGATAGTAGTGCTGAGATCTCTGATTTTTGTTTCGATACTACTACTTATCCCAGCTATCGCAGAGCAGGAGCTCTCGTTCGAAAGTATGGAAGTAGAGTACGCTCCGACTTTGGACAATGAGGTGTGTCATCTTCCTCAGAAGTGGAACATCGACTGCCATACTATCAAGAGACATCAAGAAGGTTTTGTAGAAAGGGAGCCTATCTCATATGATATCTTCGATACTGAGCCTAGTGATGAGGACACTAATAGTACGAACTGGTTTTATTATCGTGACTTTTTAACGGGCATGGATGAGTTTTATGATGTAGGTACGGAAGCTGTCATCATCATGGCATCGAAGATAGACCATGGTCTTTATCACCTCTTTGATGAAGATGACAATACGACGGTCGAAGAGGATAATACGATATTCCTACCCATAGACGCCAATTACACCATGACAGATGTCAGCTTTATCGATGATGAGGACAATAGCAGCATAGGCGTGTATATCCGAGAGAACGAGGAGAATGCATCCTCCTATCCAAGTCAGATCAAGACAGACGAATATGAGTATGCGAAGCAGACCTACTGGATGTCAAGATGGTTTGACATGGATTCGAAGAACGCAGAGTTCCTTAATCTGACAGATGAGAGTTATGTGCGACTGCGCGGAGGTTATGCTTATGATTATCGGGGAGAGGGTAAGTTTATCCACAGTGTCACAGCTCGACTGAAGATCCCCAGGACAAGAGACAAGCTTGATCTTATTATTGGTGACGAGACACGACGAAGTCGGGACCTTAGTTTTGACGGGACAGAGAACGAGACAGATAATGGTATCGCTATTGGGGCAGAGAACCTTACAGGGCTGTTCGATGTCGTCAAAAGTCGTGTCCGAGTCGGTTTCTCCGGTTTTACCGATCCTTTTGCCAAGTGGACGTTGAAGTATGAGAAGCTTGTCGGCCCCTGGTTCATAGAACCCTCTCAGAATGTAAGATACTCCAGAGACAACGAGCTGGAGGAGTGGACCGATCTTTACTTTAAACGATCGACATCATCAGGTAAGATGTTCAGTCTACTTATGCAGCGATCGACGGAGAGTGCTGAACCGGGCATGGCTTATCTGATCCAGCCTGCACACCACCATGCCCTTCCCGATAAAGCGAGTCTGACAGCCTATATTGGCCTATATGGGAGGACAAAAGCATTTGATGAGGAAGATGACGGCTATGTCGCCAAAAGAGGGATACATACCTATTCACTTGGTGTAAGCTGGAGGAAGCAGTCCTCACGGAAATACCTGGTCTATGATCTGCAACCCATCATCACATTCGAAGACAGATATGGATTTAGACCTAACTATATCCTTAAAGCGACAGTCGAGTTCTATCTAGGACTTAGGGAGTGAAAACGTCATCATCTTCCCGGTAGCTCTCTGATGGTGTGATAGGGATATGTTCTATAAAGCGTGAGTAGGAAGGTTCACTTAACATGATGGGATACTCTATCTGATTGTCGACAAGGTTAAGCTCGTATTCGCGTTCACCCTGCGTGATCATCTGATAGAGAAGGTCAGTACCGACGGTCGTAGCATAGTTTATCCAGTCATAGACAATGTCATTGCCAAGAAGGTTGTTGGCCTCTATCAGGACATTATTGTTCTCGCCAATGGAGTTGGCGATGACCATGCCTTTACGGTCACGGTATTGTGTCATGGAAAAGAGAAGTGGGTCATAGTTGATCTGGGTGGAGAGTACGTTGGTGACATTCGTATCGTAAAGAGTGAGCTGCGACATGACCATACCGCTTTTGACAATAGGGGTATTGAGAATGAAACTGCCATCTTGGATCTTCTCATTCTCTTTTATCTGATGCTCAAGGTTTGAGACATCTCGTTTAAGTGCGTAACTATAGCTCTTTCTCTCAAGAGTGCTGTCTTGGTCGCGATCTTTACTGAAGTCACTAAAGAACGCAGAGACCTCGGAAGAGTCTGTACTGTTCATATCAACTATGTCTGGATTTAGAAAGGCCTGCTCTGTATAGCTGCCAAGTTCCTTACCAAGAGATGACTTGTCATAAAAGATGACGAGAGGTGAGACTGCTTCTGCAAGCAGGGTGTCGATCTGTGCCCGGTAGTCTATGCCTCCAAAGAAGAGTGAGCCTGACGAGGTATCGACATCTCGTTTGTTGATAGTCGGGATAAAGATAGTGAGTTCGCTATCGAGTCCTGCAATGGTCTCGGCTCCCTCTTTGGTGACAGGCGCGATGATATAATAGAACCCTTCAGCCTCGATCTCCTGCAATGCTCGTGCTATCTCCACGCTGCTCTCATCCTCGATCTGAAAGCTTTTTATCTCAAAAGATTGGTTTTTTGTGAGTAGGTAGGCAAAAGCAGCATTAGTCGTAGAGTAGGCATAGCGTCCTATCCGTTTGTGCGGAAGCAGCATAGCGATCTTGACCTCATCTCCGCGATGGGAAGAACCAAGGTTCAGTACCGAAGCAAAGATCAGGCGAATGTCATTGAGTTCAGGGTCTTGCGAGCGTTTTTTTGCATGTGCCAGAAAACTGAATATCTGTCCATCATCGATCAGGTCCCGTAGACACTCATCATCACAGTCATAAGGATCAAGGTCTTGTATATAAGTCTTTGGGAGTGGGATGGAAGAGACTAGAAAACTCTCCGCCATCAAGATCATTGGAAACAGTAAGAGCAGAAATCTTCTCATAGGTACCTCTTTATGGTCTTAAGGTCAGTGAATGTATCGCGTTTAAGTGAGGGATTGCGAAGCAGGAACTGTGGATGGTAGATAGGGATGACGGTATAGTCGCCAAAGCGTATCTTCTCACCACGGACCTGGTCGAAACTGTTCTCATCGTCAGTAAGAAGATGATAAGCATCAGGTCCCAGGGTGATGATCAGTCTTGGTCGGATAAGCTCTATCTGTTTGAACAGGTAAGGTCTGCAGCTGTTCCACTCAGAAGGGGAGGGAGTCTGTGTACCCAGCGGTCTACACTTTACTGCATGGGTGATGTAGACATCATCACGGGAGATCCCAAGTACTTTCTCTATCATATCACTTAATGACTTCCCTGATCTTCCTGCAAAGTATGATGCGCTTTCATCTTCAGCCATCGAGACATAAGCATCGATGAACATCACCTCTGCATCCGGGTTCCCATGACCGCTCATAGTCTGTGTACGTGACTTGTTCAGATCGCAGAGATGACATTGTGAGACCATCTCATGCAGTGATCCCAGCTCTGATGGCAAGGACTCGTCATTACGGTGGTTGACGACTACCGGATCGACATAGTCGAATCCGGCCGCCTTAAGACGATAGAGGTTCTGTAGTAACATCAGGTCCTGGAACGATCTCAACCTTTTCCCTTGTTCTTATGTTTTCGGGCATGTTTGAGAAGTGTGTCGTAGGTGTGTTCATAGGGATAGAGGTGGAGTTCACCGCCTATAGTGACAAAGCGTTTGTGATCTTTGAACGATGCAGCGAGAAAGGCACGTGTGATGTGCTTTCGCTCTTTTTTTGTCAGCTCTTTTGTCTTTAAGAAATCACTGATGCTCATCGGGACGGGGTCTTTATCCATCTCGACATCGATATCGACTACATCATGGTCTTTATCGTATGCTGCTAGATGTCTCTCTTTAGGTGTTGTGGGGTCCTCTTTATGTTCAAGTGTCGTGATAAGCTCTTTAGTCGAGTTATTGAGAAACTCTATGTACTGTTTGAGTTGATCGTCTTTTTTGTCATTGGCATCTTTGATAGCGGTGATGACCTCGCTTTGTGAACGTTCAAGCTTCTCTTGAAGTGCTGTTATCTGTTGACGCTGTTGTGTGATGATCTCATGAAGGTAGTCCATCATCTCCTGATCTGAGGGTTGAGCCTGAGGCTTTTCTTGCAACTCTTTTATCTGCTGCTTCTGCTCTTTGACCAGTGCTTCGAGAAACGCGACCATCTTCTGTTCATCAGTCGGCATCTCTTTCTCCCTGGACTGTTCATCATGTCTTAGCTCATCGATCTGGTGACTTAATGCTTCAAGCGTCTCATTGATGGTAGCAGATGATGAGGGTGCATCATCCACGATCTCATCCTCTTGTGTTTTAGCATGAGGAGAAGGTAGGAGGTCATCTGAATCAATAAAGGTGGTGCCTTGTCTGCGCAGTGATTTTAACTCTCCAGCCTGTATCTTGGCATAGATATATTTTGTAGAGAAGCCAAATCGTCTTGCTGCGTCATGCACTGTCAAGATATCACCCATAGACCATCACCCTATAAAGATAAAATATGAGAAATACTAACATCTTCTTGGTAAAAACGAGGTCAAGATAACACCGACACTCATTATCAGAGTAGAGCTGTGCATAAACAATTCGTATCGGATAGTAACATGAAGTATTACAGCATGATACCCTTATGTTACTAATAGTAATCTCTGTAATGGCACCAAGTATCAAAAGGTGTTATGACCTTTTGACTAATAAAGTTATAGATCAAACTTTCTTATACTAATAGTATAGAAAGGTTACTGTCATGTTCTGTTTTTTCACACTGATGAAGACGATTCTTCCTGATAGAAAACATCCAAAAAAAAAACGTACAAAGAACATCGAGTATAAAGGTAATGATCCTTACAAGGTCCTGGATGTTCCCCGAAGATCATCGCTTAAGGAGATAAAACTTGCCAGAAAGCGTATTCTGGAGCAGTATCATCCAGATAAGCAGATCGGTCTCAGTGAAGAGTTGATCGCCGTTGCAGTCGAACGAAGTAAAAAAGCAAACCTTGCCTACCTGATGCTTAAGAAAAAACATCGATCAGCCGCTTAGGGGTCTGTCAGATAGAGACCTGTTAAACTTCGACACTTACTAATAAGTGTAATAACTACTCCTTTAAAAACCTCCTTCTTCCATTAAATAATAAC